>NZ_JBFROI010000024.1:205938-211142 GCF_041471405.1 Vibrio sp. 10N.261.52.C11 | reverse complement strand
GATTTGATCAACAACGCCCAGCAATATTAGTCGGTGAAGCCAGAGACCCAATTACACCTCAAGAGGTTACGCTTTATCTTGAAGCGCCTGAGAACTATGAAAAAATAGCTTTGGTTGATGCATCTAGTGATGCAGGTGTAACGAAACAAGGCTCTATCGACTATGCAATCGAAGAGTTAAAAAATCAGGCGGCTAAATTAGGAGCTAATGGGGTCTTACTTCAAGCGACAGGAAGCAACAACTCTGTAGTTTTGGGAGGTGTTGGCACAGACTACCAGTACTTAATCCCTGTTTCAGAACAGACGGTGAATGGAATAGCGATCTACACAGAGTAGTTAATATTGTCCAAGTCAGTTGCTTCGACAGTTCAAACAAAAAGGCCTCGCACACGCAAGGCCTTGTTTTATCTGCGTTCCAACGAACGATCACCGAAGCAATTTACGATGGTAAAACCACATCAACTCGAGAGCCATTCATCCAATACTTTGATGAATTTAGGATTAATGAGATAACCGATAGAAGCATGGGGATTGCTTTTTCCGTTGCGAATATTGAGGTTATAAACTGGGTGAATATCTTTCATTCCACCGGGTATCAGATCCAGCTTGAGCATATCTTTAAAGTCATTTCTAATTTTGCTGTCATGAGAGATAAAATCATCTTCTGCCGAAATGTTTATCCATTGCTGAATGTTTAACGGGTACTTCTTCTCATCTTTCAAGCGGCTCCCTTTTAGCCTATCTTTTACGTTTTCATCGCCTAACGGGGACCCGAGCGTCAGCAATAAGTTGACCTTCTTGTCTGCACCATAGTCGTGTCTATACTCTCCGTAATGAGACAACTTCCACAGCACGTCATAACTGATCATCGACCCAAGGCTGTGCGCTACAATCATCACATCATCCTGATTATCAAGCGCTTCCTTCAGTTCAACCATTAGCCTATGCCTAACATCACTGCCAAAATAGGTATCTTCATTCCAATAGTGCGCCATGTCCGGCGCGACCTTAGTTATGAATGTCTCGGCCACACCCAGCTTTCCAAATAGCGATGAAAAAGTATCTGCTAACGCCTCTTTCAGAAAACCAATTTTAGATACCTTGTTATACGTTGTTTTATTGAACTGGCTTGTCTTGTACTTTTTGAGTTCAGACAACGCTTGCTGACGACTTGCAGGGTCTTCCGTTGGTTTGTCTAACAATGTATTTGATAGCTCACCGTAATAGACAAACCGTTTATCGACATCTTTAAAAGCTTGTAACGAACTTGAGCCGATACAATCTCGCTGTAAGCCATGCTCTATAGCCTCGTACCAGAGTGCTTGAAGGGAAGCTTTATCGGGCTTTTGAGCGCGACCATGAATGAATATTATTTTCTTAGCCATAGCAGGACGTCCTAAACACATAGTTAAAGTGATTATCAGTAGAAAGCACCACTAGATTCGGTCAGCAATTACTAATAACAGCGGTGCTAATTACGTATCTAGAGTTGGTTGGTAGAGCATTTATATAACTATGAGGCCGTCGTTTAAGGACCATAAACGAGTGAACGATGTGATCATTACTCGCAAATTGGGAATAAATGTATCTAGCAAAAGCTCCAACTAACAAAAAGGCCTCGCACACGCGAGGCCTTAGCTCTATTTATATAACAGTTACAACTGCCCTACTTCACTAGTATTAGTCCATTCGGGTAATGAAGGTTTGTCGTCATCGACAAAAGCCACGTAGTCGCCGTGGTAGATAAACACACGCCCTCTCCCCTCAACGATACACGCGAGTTGTGGATTCAAATCCTCTTCAAGATCTTTGCATTGGTACGTGCCCGTATCAGAGATAACGCCACGGAGTGTCGGCAAAAAACCATGGCTGCGCTTGGCTTGATCAATCAGGCTCAATTCACTGTTGCTAGAGAAGTAAGATGGGATTGGACCTGCGTCTTCGATAAACATCGGTTTTAATTCTTCAAAGGCGGTAATCACCAGCCAGTCGATGCCGCTTACATGACGGATAAACATAGTGGTTCTCGATATTTCTAATGCGGGGATTCTACAACTATCAGGAAAAGAACATAGCGCCAATGCGTAACTAAGGACAAGGTTCAACCCATTTGCCGTCGATAAACGTACCCTAACTGTTGATGATGACTAGCGCCAACTGCCCGCTCCATATTTCTGATGTTACTTGGTCGCCACCTTGAGATATCGCAGTTCTTTATAACAGTTAAGTCATTAGACAAAAACAAAAAATGAGACCCCAGTAAAATATAAACAATTAGGCATACTAGATAAAAATATATATAATTCAATTCCTTACAGACCAATTATTGATAAAAAAGTCAACAAATGAAAAGACAATACAACTTTCGAAAAGAATTGACCCAATGTCTGAAAATTAAGGACACTACAACTTTTATTGCCACCCTCAGAAAAAAGTTAAGCAATCCTATTTTTCAAGCGTCGCTATTATTCAGCAAATCCAAGTTTTTAAAAACTCCGTTCGGTGGCGATGAAAGCATGATTCCTGGTGGTGCCCTTGACCATGTGCTGTCGATAATTCTTATTAAGCTACAAAAAGAAAAGAAACTACTAGCGTCCTTTAATACACTAAAGTCGCAATATGAACATCAAGTGTTAAAAGGTCAATTTGAAGAAGCTTTGGACACAATTGAAACAGTAAAAAACGTTTCAGGTTTATCTTGCTGGTTTGTTGAGTGCAAGTTTGCGCTATTAGCATCGTTAGAACGATATGAAGAGTTTGAAGATTTCTACAATACGCTAATGAAAAACATTAAGTCAGATCTTGAGAAAAGAGATATTGATCTTATTTTTGAGCGGACTTCACCCAATAGCATCGCAGAAAGAGTGGAATTTTCGTTAGATTCACTAAAAGAAGGCCTCGTACAAGAAAAAGCTTTTGATGCGCACATAGTAGACTTTCTACATCGATTCGATGCATCAAAGCGATATGATACAGAAACTATCCTTTCCTATTTCTGGCAAAGTAATATCGTAGATATTTATAACATTATATGCCGGTTACTGTTTAGTAACTCAATTGAGGGTAATTCAGTTACAAAGCTAAAAAGTATATTCATTGATCTAGCAGATTCTACTGGATCTGTAAAATTGAAAAATTTCTTTTCCCATGACTTTGAAGATTACCTAGATAAAAACATTGAATCAGAGTTCGTAAATATATGTGATACATATATTACTGGGGACTATAAATACTGTATTAGTCTATGTGAAGACTTTCTTAAAAACTACCCTCACGCTACTTCAATATACGAGTTTTATTGTAATTCTCTTTTCAATGAAAACTGGATTACAGCATTGAAGAATAAGAGTCTACTTAAGGAATTGATTGAACTTAATCTAGAATATAACAATGATAATGATTCCAAAATAAATAAAATATTTCTCAGATTCAACAACCTTGACTCGATTCAATTTATCTCACTTAGAAACAAGAAAAAGATAATTTCATTTTCAGAAGATAAACTTGAATCTATTGAAAATATCTATCACTTCTTTGAGTGTACTGTAATACCAAGTAATCCATTCAATCCTAAATTAAAAATCAAAGACTCTATAAGCTCAACGATTACCAATAACTCTGAAGCATACATCAATGGAATTCCTGAATATAGAACTAGAAAAAGACTAGCTGACAAACACTTTCATGAGAGAGAGTTTTCACTTGCAATTGAAACGTATATGGGAATAAAAAACACGCCTAATCACATGATCAATGAGATTAGCAACAAAATAATTTTGTCTTACTTTAGTAACAACCAAGTTGACCTGGCCTGCAAATATATTTCAGATATGTATTTTTCAGGAAACCTAAGTATTGAAAGGCTCGATAAAAAACAAATTATTGATATTCTCGAAGACTGTGATCCTGTCGATGAGCCAATGGTCGAGATTCCAATAAGCCTTTATCTTCTAACCAGCAAAAAAGACTCCCATATAGTTGCATTACACCTAGATGATTACTTGGATTTTATGGACCTAAGAAAGCCAAGTGATATAAAAATATCTGATGAGAAGCATAAATTCATGCTTCATAAAGTTTGTAACTTAGACGTTTTAGAGTCCTTACACATTATTAGGAAAGTATACCCGACATCCAACGATAGGATGCTAGACAGGACACTAATCTTATCTAAATTAAAAAATGATCTATCATACAAAGAAGAAGAAATATCTAAAGAATTAGAGTTCCTTCAACATCAGTTTTCTAGGAACCTCTGTGTATCTGATGTCGCTCCTGGTAAAATAAACATTAATAATGAAATGATAGCTCAGATATTTAAATCTGAGAGAAAAAATATAATATCTAACTTACAAATATCCTATTCAAAAGAAAAGAATAACTTTGAATTTGAATTTGATAAAATATCTTGCCAAGTGAATACTAACTTATTTGTTAGCGCATACGAGTTTTTCATGGCTATACGAGATATCTACACACTCGACCAGAAATACGGCTTAGATTATCAGTTAAATACAAATATTAGACATAACGGTATCGTGCCTTCACTAAGATCAATATTTGAAAGTGAAGGAATTATTTGTGACCACGAAAATAATCAATACAAAGATAACATTATCTTCGAGACAGAGTGTCGTAGTCTCCTTGTTAGGTATAAATATGAGGAGCTTCAAAATAAAATAAAACGATTTTCTAAGAATGTTGACACTCGTTTAAACAAACTGAAATCTGTTTACATGCATGTGGCAACTAATGATAAAGACGATAAAGATAAACTATTTAAGATCATAATTGATGAGTCCGATATATTTAAATTACTCGTTTTCATGAATGACAATAATGACATTGACTCTTGTATAAATTACTGTCTAGGAATAATGACCAACAAATCGGAAGAGTGTCTAAAATTAGGTCGTGCGCTTATAAACGTTGGATTAGGAGAACTATTCAAAAAGGAGTTAAAAAGTTTAGAGACATCTCTCAAAGGAACATTCTCTAAGAAATTTGTAGACGCCGTTTCTATAACTAGAAATGATCTAGATACTCGATTAGAAAGTATATCAGAATGGTTAAACTTCTCAGAATATAGTGCTGATGACTTTTTATTAGAAGTCGCATTATATGAAGCCAACAGCTTTGTAGATACAATATTCTGTAATGTCAACGTGGAAATGGAAATAAACAACACATTTAATAGTAAAATAA
>NZ_JBFROI010000024.1:10697-205293 GCF_041471405.1 Vibrio sp. 10N.261.52.C11 | reverse complement strand
GTAAAATAAATGGCAAATATTTAATGTCATTTATTAACATTTTTATATTGATTTTTGAAAACGCCTGCAAGAGAAGAAAAAACAAAGAAAGTATCAAAATAGTTATAACTACCTCACTCGTTGGTGAAAATTTGTCTATAGAGATATCGAATAAATCATCAACCATAGACAAAGAAGTGATAAATAAAGTTAATAGCGATATAAACGATATAAGCAAGTTGGATAATGCAAATAAAGAAATCAATAGTGGTATATATAAAGTAAAGAAACATTTAGAGATAGATATTTCTGCTAAGAATAACATTTATATTCAAAGTTCAGGGGATGAGTTTATATTTAACATCGATATTGACACTCTCAGTATTTTTTCAGGAGTATAACGTGAGTAAAACAAAAGTACTTATAGTAGAAGACAACCCGGTTAAGTTGGATTCTATAATCGATGCAATAGATTGTTATAGCTTCGATATCAAGACTGTAGTAACACCTGCAGATGCAATAGCTGACTTGCGTGAAAATAGCTATGATTTGTTTATACTTGATATGAGTTTACCTAGCTATGAAGAAGAAAAAAATTCAATTGGTTCATTATCAGGTAAACATATCCTTCAAACAATGAAGCACAAAAGAATATCAGTACCTACTGTGATAATTACACAATGGGATGTATTCGGTCACCATGATGACACAGTGGCTCTTGATACGCTCAAAGATGAACTATTGAAAAAGTTCTCCAAAAACCTTCATGATGTAATCTTTTGGGATAAGTCCGATGAATCATGGGAAGAACAACTACGCAATGTCTTAGGGAAAATCATTAATGATTGATTTTTTAATTGTTGAAGATTCTAATGAAAAACTTATAAAGATTAGAGACTTATTACTATCAATTAATTCGAACTTCCACATTAAACATGTTGGAAATTGTGATGATGCCATGCAAGAAATGCTAAAAAGGCGTTATGCTTTCGTCATCTTAGATATCCAAATACCCAATACCGAAAATGATAAAGTAAAAAACCCAGAGGGCGGTGTAGAGCTTTTGCGTTGGATAAAACATAAGCAGAAAAGAAAAAAAATATCTCCACCAAAGAATATTATAGTTTTAACCGAGTACCCTAATCTGAAAGATAAGTATACTGACGAAAACCAAGGTTATCGAGTCTTCACTTATCTTTATAGTTCATCAGATTTAACATGGAAAACAAAAATTACTGACTATGTAGAAGAATATCAACTAACGACATCAGATAAAACACTTCCTAAGAATGATACTAAAATAGTATTCTCTGTGCATGGTATTAATACACATGGAGAGTGGCAAGATAACTTCGATCAATACATCAAAACTAATCAGTGTGAGTATACTCACCTCTTATATGATTATCAGTATTTCCCTGTAACTAGCTTTCTATATCCTCCAAGAAGACACATAGAAGTAGAGCGGTTAACAAGAGAATTTCAACTTATTGCACGTACATACCCAAACGCAAAAGTACAATTAGTCGGTCATAGCTTCGGCACATATTTAATTGCAGAAGCGTTGCGAAAAATTCCGAATGAACACGCTCCCACTTTTGATAAGGTTGTCTTAAATGGTTCTGTTCTCAAAAGTGGTTACAATTGGTCTGATATAGTGACAAAGCATGGTATTACTAAAATAGTTAATAATTGTGCACTGAATGACAAAGCACTTTTAGCTAGTCAAGCATTGGCAGTTGGTTTAGGTATGGCTGGCAGGGAAGGATTTAAAGGAAGTCTAGCTGGCATAATGGCCAATAGATTTTATAAAGGAGGACATAGTGCATGTTTGTCAACAGATCAGTTTTTGGAGTGGTTTAATCTTTTCGAACGCTCCGAAATTACACAAGCTGATTATAGAGGAACGGTAAAAATAAGAACGGCAATAAAAAACACTCTAATTACGTTAATGCCTATGTTCATTCCTATTTCGATTTTGGCTTTATTATTGTGGTTATTTAACTCTTAACACTATAGGTTACTTAGTCAAAAAGGCCTCGCAATGCGAGGCCTTTATTTTTTTCTATCTATCAGAAGAGATTAGTCGCGAAGTGCTGCGCCGAATTTCTCTGAGATTGAAGCTACGATAGCATCTACTGAACCAGCGATGTCTGCATCTTCAAGTGTGCGCTCTACAGACTGTAGGCTAAGTGCGATTGCTAGGCTCTTCTTACCTTCTTCAACGCCTTGACCAACGTATACGTCGAACAGTTTAGCGCCTGTTAGGAATTCGCCACCAGCAGCAATACACGCTTCTACGATGTCGCCAGAAGCGACTGCTTCGTCAACAACTACTGCGATATCACGACGGTTTGCAGGGAACTTAGATACTGCTACTGCTTCTGGAAGCACGCGAGTGTTGATAGCTGCCCATTCGATTTCGAATACGATAGTACGGCCGTTAAGACCAAACTTACGCTCTAGTTCTGGGTGAACAGTACCAATGATACCCACTTCTTTGCCGTCTACGACGATAGCCGCAGTTTGACCTGGGTGAAGTGCTGGGTGCTTAGCTGCTTTGAAGCTGTATGCGATTTCGTTTGCAGAAAGCTCAAGAACTGCTTCTAGGTCACCTTTAAGATCGAAGAAATCTACAGTGTTAGTTGCAATGTCCCAGTGCTCTTCGCCACGAGTACCAGAGATAACGCCCGCAAGCATCATTTCTTGGCGCATGCCGTTTTCAGCAGTTGCTTCAGGGATGAAACGTAGGCCTGATTCGAATAGACGAACGCGAGACTGTTGACGCTTCTGGTTGTGAACAACTGTGTTTAGAAGACCTTGGATTAGGCCAAGACGCATTGCTGACATGTCCGCAGAGATTGGGAATGGCAGGATTAGCGGCTCAACACCAGGTACAACCAATTTTTGCTGCTCTGGTTCTACGAAGCTGTATGTGATTGCTTCGTGGTAGCCACGGTCTACAAGAAGGTCACGAACGCGCTTAAGCGGTTGGTTAGCTTCTTTGTGGTCATTCATTTTAAGTGCCGCTTTAGGCGCTTGGTTTGGAATGTTATCGTAACCGTAGATACGACCTACTTCTTCAATTAGGTCTTGCTCGATTGCGATATCAAAACGCCAAGATGGAGACGTTGCCGTCCAACCAGCATCAGTGCTTTCAACTTCACAACCTAGGCGAGTAAGAATTTCCACTACGTCTGTAGATGGGATTTCGTGACCTAGTAGGCTGTCTAGCTTAGCGCGACGTAGAGCAACTACGTTTGCTTTAGGAAGTGAGGCTTCAGATTCGCTGCCGTTTACTGGCGCAACTTCACCACCGCAGATTTCAACTAGAAGCTGTGTTGCACGCTCCATTGCTGCTGCTTGAAGTGTTGAATCAACACCACGTTCGAAACGTAGAGAAGAATCTGTGTGAAGGCCGTAAGCACGTGCGCGACCACGGATGTGATCCGGTGCGAAGAATGCAGCTTCAAGAAGTACGTCTGTTGTTTCAGTCGTAACACCTGAATCTTGACCGCCAAAGATACCAGCGATTGCTAGTGCTTTGTTGTGGTCTGCGATAACAAGTGTGTTGCTGTTTAGTTCAGCTTCGTTGCCATCTAGAAGTGTTAGCTTTTCGCCCTGCTCTGCTAGACGAACCACGATACCGCCTTCGATCTTAGCGAGATCAAATGCGTGCATTGGTTGGCCTTGCTCTAGCATCACGTAGTTTGTGATGTCTACAACTGGGTCGATTGAACGGATACCACAACGGCGCAGTTTTTCTTGCATCCAGATTGGTGTTTCCGCTTTCACGTTTACGTTCTTAACCACACGGCCAAGGTAACGTGGACAAGCATCAGTTGCTTTAATTTCAACAGATACTGTGTCTTCAATGCTTGTTGCAACAGCTTCAACTGTTGGCTCTGTAACGTCTGCGCGGTTTAGTACGCCAACTTCACGAGCAAGGCCACGGATGCTGAAGCAGTCTGCGCGGTTTGCTGTTAAGTCTACATCGATAGTTACGTCGTTAAGCTCAAGAAGCTCACGTACGTCCATACCTAGCGTTGTGCCTTCTGGCAGCTCAAGGATGCCGTCAGACTCTACGTCGATACCTAGCTCAGAGAAAGAACAAAGCATGCCGTGCGATGGAACGCCACGTAGTTTTGCTTTCTTGATTTTGAAGTTACCAGGCAGTACTGCGCCAACTGTTGCTACTGCTACAGTTAGGCCAAGACGACAGTTAGATGCACCACATACGATGTCTAACAGCTCTTCTTCGCCGATATCAATTTTAGTTACTTGTAGTTTGTCTGCGTCTGGGTGCTGACCGCACTCAACCACTTTACCTACTTTAACGCCGGTGAAAACACCCGCAACAGGTTCTACATCGTCAACTTCCAAACCAGCCATAGTGATTTGGTGAGCTAGCTCTTCGCTGTTAATTGCAGGTTTAACCCACTCGCGTAGCCAAGATTCACTGAATTTCATAGTTTCGACTGCCCCGGATTACTTGAATTGTTTAAGGAAACGAAGGTCGTTCTCGAAGAACGCACGAAGGTCATTTACGCCGTAACGAAGCATCGTTAGACGCTCTACACCCATACCGAATGCAAAACCAGAGTATTTCTCAGGGTCGATGCCAACAGAGCGAAGTACGTTAGGGTGAACCATGCCACAGCCTAGAACTTCTAGCCATTTGCCATCTTTACGTTTCACGTCAACTTCAGCTGAAGGCTCTGTGAACGGGAAGAATGAAGGACGGAAACGCACTTCAACTTCTTCTTCAAAGAAGTTACAAAGGAAATCGTTAAGAATGCCTTTAAGTTGTGCGAAGTTTACGTTCTCATCAACTAACATACCTTCCACTTGGTGGAACATTGGCGTGTGAGTTTGATCGTAGTCGTTACGATAAACACGACCCGGAGCAATGAAGCGGAAAGGCGGTTTGCCGTTTTCCATCGTACGGATTTGAACACCAGAAGTGTGCGTACGTAGCATTAGATCAGGGTTGAAGAAGAAAGTATCGTGATCAGTACGAGCTGGGTGATCGTCTGCGATGTTTAGTGCATCAAAGTTGTGGAATGCATCTTCGATCTCAGGGCCAGACTCAGTGCTAAAGCCAAGCTCACCAAAGAACTGTTCGATACGCTCAACAGTGCGAGTAACTGGGTGAAGACCACCGTTCTCAATGCGACGACCTGGTAGGCTCACATCGATAGTTTCTTCAGCTAGTTTCGCTTCAAGCTCTGCACGTTGTAGTGCGTCTTTGCGAGCTGCGATCGCTTGTTGAACAGCACCTTTCGCTTTGTTGATCTCTTGACCAGCAGTGCGACGCTCTTCAGGTGGAAGTTTACCTAGGCTTTGTAGTTGAAGAGTTAATTCACCCTTCTTACCTAAATACTGAACTCGCACTTCATCAAGTGCGACTAACGAATCTGCTGTATCAATAGCAGTCGTTGCATTAGCAATGATCTCTTCTAGATGTTGCATCATTTCCTCATCTACCAGTTGGTAGTGTCCGTATCGGATGATTAGTTTTTTTAGATAGCTACACATAGTAATCAAACACGCAACCAATGCCAAATTGAATCGTTAAAAGAGCAAGTTATTGACTAAAAACACGGCAAATTTAACAGGATATTAATGAGGAGTAAGAGGAAGTGGCACAAATACCAGTGCCACTCTTTTGTTTGGAAGTGAGCGAGGCTCTAGATTTACAGAGAGCTGAGTTCTAAATCTCAAGTGAACCGAGATCTAAAACTAAAGCGAACTTAGATCTGAACTTGAAATAAACCAGTTTAAATCTGAATCGAACAAACACTGTTTTTGCCTGCGTTTTTCGCTAAATAGACGGACTCATCGGCGGCTTTAATCAAATCGTTCATTGAGCCGAATTCTTCGGTTATTTCAGCGACACCGACACTAATACTGCCAATCCAAACTTGATGACTGGTTTCAACCTCTAATTCAGACACTTTCTGTCGAGCGGTTTCCGCGATGTACATCCCACCTTTAAGGTCGGTGTTTGGGCAAATAACCAAGAACTCATCGCCACCTAACCGGCAAACAATATCATCATTACGGAACGTGTTTTTCAGTTCACGCGAGAGGGTTTGTAGCACCAAGTCGCCTGCATCATGGCCGCTGGTGTCATTAATGCGCTTGAAGTGGTCGGCATCAATCATAATACACACTAAAGGCATGCCCAGTTCTTTGGAGTCTTGCCAATGCAGCGCTAACTGTTTAAAAGCACTACGACGGTTATGCAAATTAGTAAGAGAGTCGGTTAATGACAGTTCTTCAAGTCTCTTATTCGCTCGTTTTAATTCTGCCGTACGTTCCTCAACTTTATCTTCGAGTAACTGGTTGAAGCGTAACAACTGTTTGTTTCGTTCAGAGACTTGTTCAAACAGGCCGTTAAGCGCAGCCAACAGCGGGACAGTCGCAGAATCTTGCTGCTTTTCTTCCGCTTCAAAGGCTTGCAGAGGTGTCGCGCCCTCTTCTATCGCGGTCATTTGTCGCGCCATGTTTTGGTCGATGCCGAGGATGTGGTAAGCAAGCCAGTGGATCAATAAATCAAGTAACTGCCGTGCTGACGACTGATCTTCTTCCATGATGAAAGCTTGCATACCGTAGATATCTTGCTTAAATACACGATGCACTTTGATGTGTTCTTCAATGTGTAACTCATGTACACCGCAATCTCTCATCAAAGATTCTTCTTCTTTAAAGTGAAATTCTGCATAGCGCGCGAGTTCGAGTAAAGCGATGTTAATGTCGTCTATAGAGATAGTATTCTCTGACAAAAGATTTCCGTAGTGATTGATAAAACCAACAAGGTATTGATGTTGTTCATCTACAACACCAATGCCTGTTTCAAAGTTTTTATCCCAATTAAATAAATTCATAAATCCCTTAGGGCCGATACCACCAGCACGATTTACATGCATATTCGGAGGTTATAGATACTCGAAAAATACAACCATTTTACCTTTGGGACTATTCGATTATTTGCTCTATTTTATAAAAAGATGACATTAAACATTCTAAATATTGCGCTTCTTAAATCTGAGACGCCCCCTTTAGCAAGAGCGCCCCACGAAACCAATGCTAACTTTTCGGGAAATGCTAACTTGTTGGAAATGCCAATTTTTTTGGAAATGCTAAATGGTTGGAAATACTAACTTTTTGTAAAGACTAAAAATAGTATTCCAACGCCATCTCAACAAAGTCATCCTTGCGTGCGAAGAACAACAAGTCCTCTGGGGTTTCGTTCTCAAACAACCAAGCATTCAGTCGCCACTTGAGATTGTTGTTAATACGGCTCGATGCCTCTAGCTTGGCACTGTAGACATCACTGTTATCTAAGTCTTGAGTGATACCAGTAAGCACTTCGGTGCCGTCTTCATCGTTCAAAGCGAAACGGGCGCCAAGGAACACATCATTTTGGCCGATGGTTTGGGCATTGTTGCCTCGGCTGTCATACAGGTATTCAGCGATGAAGCCGATGTCCCAGTACGATTCAAGCGCCCCTACCCAAGTGTATTCAAAGCCTGTCGCCACGCCGGTATGGTTGTCGTAGCTGTCGCGATAAATGCTTTCCAGCTTCCATAACCAGTCACCGATAATGCCTTGAACATCCAATCCGAAGTGTTGCATTTGGGCGTAGTATGGCTTGAGTTGATTGCCTTCCACACGGTAATAAGGGTCGCGGTTTGTGCCGCCTAAGTAGCTTAAACCGACATCCCAATCACCGTACATTTGGCTGTAACGCAATGCCACATCAACGTGTTTTTCTTCTCGTGAAGATTCGTAAAGCGCATCGTCCGATACTGGCACGGTTGGCCTTAATCGACCGTCTTCGCCTGCGAAGGTACGCTCACGAAAATACGGCAGTAACATGGCGTCTATGGTGCCCCACTCTTTTATCGAGGTGAAGTGCACCATAGGCTGACCTAACTTGGATTCGCCATCGACCGATTCAATGGCATCGGTCTGGTTTACCACATCCACTAAATGCGCCGATTCGGTTACGCCCCAAAATACCTTTCCAACACCCGCTCGCAGTTCGTAATCATCCCAATAGGTTAAATACAAGGCTTCGCGAATATCACCATGAGTTCGTTCATCGTCTTCACTGTCTAGGCGATAAAACGGGGTGAAGGTAATGCTGCCGTTGCCCTCTTGTTGCTCCCAGTAAAACTCTGGCTGCAACACCAGTGAGCTTTGTCCTTTGTCTTGCCCTTGTAAGCCGTCGCTAAAGAACTGCCTATGTTCAAGGTTAACCTGCCCTGCGATATCAGGACTAAAGCCTGCCGCCACACAAGGCAACGACACCTGCATAAGCCCGACGGTCGCCGCCAAGGTTAAGGATAATTGGGTTCCTGTTGCCACAATCCTTTTCATATTCCTGCCTTATTTCGCACGTTTTAGTGTGTTCTTTTGGAAATCCTTGTCTTTAAGACCGGTCTGGAACACTAAATCTGTCGTGGTTAATACGGTGCTTTTGCCTGTTTGATGGTTTTGCATCGCCATGGTGTGTGCGCGCCAGTATTGGTTTAGGTACTGTTTGTAATCTTGGAACGATAGAGTTTTAAGCAGTGCGCCTTTGCGGTCGTAAAACTCGACTTTCATTGGGCGGTAGTGCTGTTGGTCTAGCCATACCTTTTGCATGGTGTAGCCTGAGTTTTTATCGGTCGGTACTTGCTCTAAAACAAAGGTGTCTACGCCTTCCAGTTTCGCGTCTTCAATGTAGTTGAAGGTGTACTTTTCAAGTTCAAACGAGCTTAAGTCCTCATACGCAAATTCACTGCCCATAAACGGGCCAGATTTGTTGCGTGAAGAGATGCGTTTTACACGCTTGAGTGCAGGAAGATACAACCACTGGTCATCGGATTTGGTGATGTGCGAATGGTTTAGGAAAGCCGTGCCTTTTACGTCGCGTGGTTCATCAAAAATGGTTAAGCCTTTGTCGCCATCGTTATCGACTTCTAATGATTTCAATCGCATCAGACGTGTACTGCTTTCGCCCTGTTTGTTGCGAAGTAGCATCTCCATGGTCGCGACAGAATCGCCCCACCCCATATCGACGGCTTTGCGTTGTTCGGCAATTTCTAAGCCTTTCGCTGGGTCTGCTAATGCTGGGAAAGCGGCGAATGTGCTCAGTGCCAACGAGCTAACAGTAAGTAATGTAGTAGCGAATGTTTGTTTAACGCTTTTCATAAATATCTCCTTGAGTCAGCCCACCGCAGCAGGCCGACGTTTCCTTATTTGGTCGAAGTAGTCAGTTCGGCTGTCGATCTAGGCTGCGACTTGGTATCTGGCTTTGATTCGTGCTGAGTTTTAGCTGAATAGTGGGTCTGTTTGTCGAAGATCATCAGTAAGCTTGGTAGCAAGATGAAATCGACCACCAGCGCAATGAAAATCACAATCGCGCTGAGTAAGCCCATGTCGGAGTTGAGTCTGAAGCTCGACATCGCCAGCACTGAGAAACCCGCCACAAGCACGACTGTGGTGATCCACAATGCGCGTCCGACGGTGTGAAAAGCGTATCGAACCGCTTCTTCCGCTGATTTCCCTTCCATTCTGGCGCGCTGGTATTTACTCAAGAAGTGCACCGCATCATCAACCACGATACCCAACGTGAGCGTGACCACGACTGATAAACCTAGGTTGATTTCACCGGAGATCAGCGCCCATAAACCAAAGCCAATAATCGCAGGGGCAATATTTGGTACTAGGCTGATCATGCCTAAGCGAACTGAGCGCAATGCAAAGATCATCAACCCAGAGATAAGCACTAAAGTGATAGGCAGAGTCGATAACATGCTCGCCATGTTAGTTTCGCCAATGTGAGCAAACATCAGTGACGGGCTCGAAGCCACCACTTCATATTGCGGTGCATTGGCTGCAAACCATGAGTAAATGCGCTCTTCGAGTTCGACTAGCTCAACGCTGCCAAGGTTATCGACGGTGAGTACCATTTTGATCGATGATTTATCGACGTTGATCTGGTTGTTCAAGTCCAAGCCGTACGGCAGAGACATTTCGTAAAGCAGCAGATATTGCGCGGCAAGTTCACGGTTCAGCGGTAGCTTGTAGTAGCTGTCGTCGTCGGCATGCATATTCTTGTTCAAACGCATATAAACATCAGAAAGCGTTGCCACATGGTCAGTTTCTGGTTGAACGCGTAGCCACTTAGTAAAGTCACCAATTGCTTGCAAGAACACAGGATCAGCAATCGCTTGAGACTCGTTAGTTTTCACTGCGATACTGAGGGTTGTCATGCCGCTTACGGTCTCTTCCATGAAGTCAGCCGCTTGTCTGAATTCACTTGAGGTATCGAAATACTTCACCGATTCATCGTTGACTTTGTTGAGCGGAATTAACGCGGCAGCGCCAACAATCACTAGCGTAGAAATCGGCAGCAGTGCTTTACGGTTAGTTACGACAAAATCGCCCAGCTTATCCATGAAGGTGAATTTGTCTGCCGCCTTAGGGTTGGCAGGTAGACGTTTGACTGGCAGCAGTTTTAGCAACGCTGGCAACATAGTCACAGACAAGAAGCACGCAATAAGTACACCCAGTGCCGATAAGTTACCGAAATCACGCAGCACTGGTGAGTCCGACATGTTCATCATCAGGAAACCAATCGCAGTGGTCACCGAGGTGATCAGAATCGGCATCGCATTGAGCTTGATGCTGTATTGAATGGCTTGTGCTTTCTCCATACCGCGCTGCATCGCTTGTCTCATGGTCACAATCACGTGAACACAATCAGCCACCGCCAAAGTTAAAACCAAGGTTGGCACATTCACGGTTGCGGTACTCAAGAACATCCCTGCCCAACCAGACAATCCCATGGTGGCAACAATCGAAGAGATGATCACAATGAGCGTCGCCACCACACTAAAGAACGAGCGCAGCATAAAGGTCAGGAACACCAGTACCACCAACAGCATTAAGGGAACGAGCGTTGAGCTGTCTTCTTGAGCCGAAGTCATAAATGCGTTGTTCATGGCTATGATGCCCGCTTTATGGAATTCGACATTAGGATACTGAGCTTGGTACTTGCCGATCATGGTATTGATTGCCGCAATCACCTCTTGCACTTCTGCGGTTTTGTCCACTTCTGGCAGTTGCACGGTGACGTTCACAATCGTCACATCGCCAGAGGCCGACACCAAGGCATTCTTAAGCAACGGCTCGTTAAGGGCGATCTGTTTTACTTTGGCGATGCGTTCTGGTGTGTGTTCGTACTCTTCATACAGCAAGTCTTCTACCAAAAGATCATCTTCAATGGCTTCGGTGTGCTGATAATTAGCAAGGGAATCGACACGGCTTGAATACGGGATCTGCCACGCATCAACCGTGAGATTTTGAATCAGGGTGAGAGTTTCAGGGGTGAAGACATTGCCATCTTCAGGTGCGACAACAATCGCAAGGTTGTCGGTTTTTGCAAAGGTGGTTTGGATTTCATCGAACGCCATCAACTGCTTGTTGGTGCCTTCGAAGAAGATGTTGTAGTCCCCTCTAAAGTAGAGGTTCTTAGCCCCTAATGCAGAGAGAATGATGATTGAAAACACCACCAGCAGAACGATAAACGAACGCTTGGTAGGTATTGAGTGCCAACTGTTTAGATCTGTGTTTGCGCTATCAGCATTAGGGTTATCTCGGTTTTGCTGATCGAACGTGGGCTTCTGGCTGTCATGTTTCATCACAGTCTCCATTTGTGACGATTCGTCATATTTGTGTCATAAAAAGCCAGCCGAAGCTGACAAAAGACACAATGCTTAGTCAAACACTCAAGAAAACAGCAACCACAGTCGGTCAGTCTCAAGTTTGTGACGAATCGTCAAAAATGGTTATTAATAAACCCACATGTGTGGGCTTAACGGAAGCTATCGACCTACAGACTCTAAGTAAGCGATCTCTTCACTGAACAGTTCTTGTTCTACACGACGCCAAGTTTTGCGGTAATCCCAGTCACTAGAAAGGGGCTGCCAATTTAGGCCGTCTAGAATCATGTTCGCGTTGTGTAATACTGAATACGGGTCTTGTAACCGCTTAATACAATGACTGTTTGATGCGTTCTGTGACAAGGCATTTGAACCAAATGCGATTGACCAGTTAGCAAAAACGATGGCATCTGAGCCAACGCCAGAAGAGAACTTTAGGTCACCCGCTTCTACCGCTTGGTTAACCATAGAGTCGCATTGTTCAATCACCAACTCTTCCAGTTCATTCATCTCGGCGACGCGTACACTAGACGCTTTCTCTAGTACCCACGGGCTTTTAGCCATGATCGCACAGGTTGATAGTACCGGTTCCATGCGAGCATAGATTCGGTAAGCAACGTGCAATGCGACGATCTTTTCACGTGTGTTGCCTTCAAACTCTCCAGAGCGAGCAAACATCATTGCTTCTGTCTTGAGAGAGTGAATACATAACGCTAAAACGACGTCTTCTTTGCTGCAAAAGTGATTGTATATCGTACCTTTAGAATAAGAGCTCGCTGCCGTTAGCTTGTCCATCGTGAGGTTTCCGAACCCTTGTTCTCGAACCAGATCTTTTGCTAACAACATCAACTCTACTTCTCGGTCTGCAATAGACTGCTGCTTTTTAGACAACACGCCTTTGCAACCAAAGATACCTTGTTTATCGCCTTTACAACCAAAGCCAAACATAATTTTTTAGTCCGTATATGAGCTTAGCCGTTATCTAAGCTTCGCCAGTATTTAAAACACTCCTATCCAATATATTAACACGAATAGTAAATTCATGTAGTTAACCATTTTGTGACGCTTCGTCATTTCTGACTTATCGTCATAATAGCGCAAATATTGATCATATCAAGGGGTTTTATAAATTAAATACATTTTGTGAATGGAAAGAGAATAAATGGGATATAGCTAAGAAAATCATCAATAGTTGACCTAAAGAGAAGACTTTAAAAGAAGACCTGTATTGTGACCAACAGAATGTGGACGCGAATTGGGCATTCTTAACCTAACAAAGAATGTCGGCACTTTAAGCTGCTATGCGTATTCATGCCCAATGATTCCTAGCTTAAACCACAAGAATGAATGACTGTAGGCTTACTTTATGGGGCAGACGTCTCCTTATGGTCAATATTTGGCTTACTAATGCCGTTTTCTGTTAAGTTGCTATAAATTCGGTAAGGGGTGACTTACAATAGTGACAACGACTTACCTTTTTTGAGAACACGATATTGAGCGCCAAATATTCTTATTTAGCTTGGCAAGTGAATACTTCTAGCCCTGCAGAAAAGCTGGTTTTATTGATGCTTGCAGACGGTGCTGACGAATTCGGCTACACCAATGTGTGCCTACAAACAGCAGGTCAACTTTGTGCTCTCTCTACGTTTGGTTTAGCCGACTGTCTTAAGTGTTTAGTCGACCAAGGTTTTCTCGATAAGGTAAAAGTAGATTATCGGGATAAAAAAGAGATTCACGTTTTCAAAATGCTCATTGAGCAAGAGCAAACTGCGGCGCACGTTGAGGTTCAACCGACCAATAGTATTCCGGTCTACTCTACGGCACCTATACCTGCACCTGCACCTGCACCTGCACCTGCACCTAAGTTTCAGCCTGCTCCGGCACCAATGCAACATATGCAGCAGGCCCCTCGCCCACAAGGTCGAGGCTCAATGAACAGCAACACCGTCTCTACTCATGATCTCAACGAAGAAGAGATACCATCATGGGCAGAACGTGCGTTTAAATTCTCCGGTTTGACCGGTGACCATAGTTTAGTATGGAAGAAATTTGTCCTCTGGTATAAAGCCAAAGCCAATGAATTAATGCCATTATCTCGGATTGAATCCAAGCTGCAGTACTGGCTAGTTAACGAGAAGCAAAATGAAAGACAACAACAGCAGAAGACCTCTCAATATTCAGGAAATGCAGGACAAGCTCAAGGAAATGGGTATAGACAAAAGCTTAGCCCATCTGAACGCTTCAGGCAGCAGCTCATTCAAAAAGGCAAAAAGCCAACCTTCTGAGCCAGCTCAACCTGTTGTACCTGACGCTACAGGTCCATTAGTACCTGAAGTGATTGAAGCGCAAAGTACCGAAGTGAAAGTAGCGGCTGCACAAGCTGCGGATTCTGGTGCGTCTCAACAAGTACCTGTTGTTGATCAAGATCCTGCAGAGCTGGAACTAACCGATTGGTGTATTCACGTGTTCGGCTCTTTCTTGAGCGTGTACGAAACGCAGTGGGAATATCAGTACGGTAGTGAGCCAAGCGGTAAGTTCATTGAGTTTGCCCACTCTGTTGACTCAGACGGCCTTAACCGCGTTTTAATGCACTGCCACGAACGTATTCAGCTTGGCAACAGCTGGCCGCCGCAAATGGGTGAGCTGTGGATCCTGAAAGATTCTTTAACTGAAGAAGAGTTGCTGGATAGCCGTATCCGTGTGTTGTCTCGCACCGCTGCCAACAAAATTGAAAAATGGCTGATTCAGAACAAACTGTATGACTTGAAGCGTACGGCTGAAAACAAGCTGGATGGTCTGTTTAAGAAGTACTACTTGGAAGCAAAACGTTTAGATGAGAAAGGCATGCTGGAAACGGAGTTGCCGCAATTCCTGCTTGCCGCTAACTCAGTGAAAAACCTAAACGATTTAAAACGTGAAGAGTACGAAAGCCAGCACGGCAAAGCGATTAACCCAAGAATCCAGCGTATTCTGAACAGTAAAAAGTAACCGTCTACCCGCTGCCTGTTAGAAGAAAACAGAGTAGCGATTACACGGTTAACAGATACAAAAATGCCAGCTATCAAGCTGGCATTTTTTACGAATTCTTACGAACTCTACAAATATCCGTGACCAACGGTACGTCTGTCACTGACTGCAAGTAATTACAGTAGGTGGATAGTTGCGTTTAGCGTGAATACGCCAGAGTCGTCATCTTTCATTTTGAAGTTTTGGTAGCTAGCGCCTACAGATAGTGGACCAAAGATGAAGTATTCAGCGCCTACAGCGTACATGATATCAACATCGTCTTGCTTGAAGCCATCAGCTTTAAGCTCGTAAGAGTGAAGACCACCCTTCGCGTATACGTGAAGAGGACCAAAATCGATGCTTGGTTTAATCGCTAGGTAAGCAGTGCTTGCGTCTAAATTCTTAAGATCGCGGTTGCCGTAATTAACGCTGCCGAAAGAACCTAGATCCCAGTAACCCGCTTCAACACCGATTAGTGGAAGGATACCTGTACCTACGTGGATGCCCACCGCGTTTTCATCTTCACCAGCGAATGAGTTTTGACCACCCATTACACCGCCGTACAACCAAGAATCAGCCATTGCTGTTGAAGATGCACCTAGTAGTGCTAGTGCCAATAACGTTTTTTTCATATTCGACCTTTTTCGTCCTAGTGGCAGGCCTTGAGTGGTAATAAATTGCCACCAAGTCGCCCTGTATGTAATAACTATTCAATTAGTAATGCAATAAGCAAGATTTATACCCAAACCTTGCCATTGCGTCTAGCTTTATTCCTTTAGCAAGCATCAATCGCGTTTTTAACACGCTTATCTGATACTGGGTAAGGCGTACCGAGCTGCTGTGCGAAGAAGCTTACACGAAGCTCTTCTATCATCCAACGCACCTCTTTTACATTTTCTGGAACCGCGATCCCTTTTGGAATTTTATTCAGCAGTTCTTTGTAATCATTCATTACTGACTCAACTTTGATCATGTGAAGACGATCTTTGTTCGGGTCAATTGGCAGTTTTTCCATGCGGCGTTCAATCGCTCTCATATAGCGTAGAATATCCGGCAAGCGTTTCCACCCACATTCTGTGGCAAAACCCTTAAAAATCAAACCTTCTACTTGAGCTTTTATGTCAGAAAGTGCGAATGCCATAGAAAGATCCACGCGTCCTTTCAGCTTTTTACTGATGCTGAATGCCGTGGTTAGGATGGTTTCAACCTGTTGAGCAATCTCTACTACGGTATCACCCAGCTCTGCACGTACGTGTTCTTTCAGAGCTTCAAACTGCTCCGGTTCCCAAACCAAACCGCCCTTCTCTTCAATCAGCTTATCAATACCACAAGCGATACAGTCATCGATAAGATCGAGTACCTGTCCGTATGGGTTGAAGTACAAGCCAAGTTTCGATTTGTTCGGCAGGTTCGAGTGCAAGTATTTGATCGGTGATGGCACGTTCAACAAGATTAAACGACGCTGACCCGATTTCATTGCCGAGATTTGCTCTTGCTCGGTTTCGAACAGTTTGATCTCTACGCTGTCTTTGGTATCCACCAGCGCAGGGAAGGCTTTAACATCGTAGCCACCACGTTTCTGTTGGTAGACTTTTGGTAATTCACCAAAGCTCCACGTGTGCAGGTTCTGCTGCTCGATATCGTCGTCTGCCACTTTAGAAAGCGTTTCTTGAACCTTGTCTTTCAGGCTCTCTTTCAACTCATGCAGATCTTTCTGTTCTTTCAGCTTACGCTTGCGATGATCTACAGCGCGGAATGTTACCTTTAAGTGCTCTGGAATCTGGTCTAACTTCCAGTCATCACGTACCACTTCCACACCCGTCATGCGGCGTAGCTCTTTCTCAAGAGAATCCAGTAACGGTGCTTCAAGCGGTGTCACACGTGCCAAGAATGCATCTGCGTAGTTTGGCGCAGGTACAAAGTTACGGCGTAGCGTTTTAGGTAGTGACTTAATTAGGCTAATCACCAGTTCCTGACGCAGGCCTGGGATCTGCCAATCAAAACCGTTTTGGTCAATTTGGTTCAAGATAGGCAGCGGAATGTGTACCGTTACACCATCGTTGTCGTCACCTGGTTCAAATTGGTAGCTCAGTTTCAACTTAATACCGTTTTGGTGCCAGAAGTTCGGATAATCCAAATCAGTAACGTGGCTAGCATCGCCTCGGAACAGCATCGACTTTTCAAAGTTAAGCAGCTCAGGAGTTTTCTGACTGGTCTTCTTCCACCACGTATCAAAATGACGGCCTGACACTGCCTCTTCGCCAACACGTTGATCATAGAAGTCGAACAGTTCATCATCATCGATCAAGATGTCGCGACGACGCGATTTATGCTCAAGCTCTTCCACTTCTTGCAGGAGCTTGCGGTTCTGTTTGAAGAACGTATGTTTGGTTTCCCACTCACCTTCTACTAATGCACTACGTACAAACAACTCACGGCTGACGGTGGCATCAATCGCGCCGTAGTTCACAAGGCGCTTAGGTACGATTGGGATTCCGTAAAGCATCACTTTTTCGTGTGCCATTACCGCTGCTTGTTTCTTCGACCAATGTGGTTCGCTGTAACTGCGTTTAATCAGGTGTTTCGCTAGCGGTTCAATCCATTCAGGTTGAATCTTCGCGATAACACGGCCCCAAAGTTTTGAGGTTTCTACCAGCTCCGCAGACATGATCCACTTAGGCTGTTTCTTAAATAGGCCAGACGCAGGGAAGATGTGGAAGCGTGCATTACGTGCACCTTGATACTCATTCTTCTCTTGGTCTTTCATACCGATGTGCGAAAGCAGACCTGATAGCAGTGACATGTGAATGCCATCGTAGCTGCCCGGTTCTGTATTCAACTTAGTATCCAGTTCACGCATTGCTTGGTGAATTTGGAAGTACACATCTTGCCATTCACGGATACGTAAATAGTTGAGGTAATCTTGCTTACACTGTTTGCGGAACTGGTTACTCGACAATGCTTTTTGCTGCTGCTTGATGTAATCCCATAAGTTCACAAACGTGATGAAGTCAGACTCTTTATCGAAGAAACGCTTGTGCTTGTCATCAGACGATTGTTGCTTATCTGATGGACGCTCACGCGGATCTTGAATCGACAACGCAGACGCGATCACCATCACTTCGTGTAGGCATCGGTTACGTGGCGCTTCAATTACCATACGCGCTAAACGTGGATCGATAGGCAGTTTTGCCAGCTTACGACCAATCGCGGTTAGCTTCTTCTTGTCGTCGCCGTGGTTCTTGTTTTTGTTCGCTGACGGTTCAACGGTGGCGATCGCACCAAGCTCTTCAAGCAGCCTTACACCATCTTGAATGTTGCGCTTATCGGGCGCTTCAACAAATGGGAACGCTTGAATGTCGCCTAGACCAAGCGCTGTCATCTGAAGAATTACAGACGCTAGGTTAGTACGAAGGATTTCTGGGTCAGTAAACTCTGGGCGTGATTCGAAATCTTCCTCTGAGTACAGACGAATACAGATACCTTCTGCAACACGACCACAACGACCTTTACGCTGGTTTGCACTCGCTTGAGACACTGGCTCAATCGGTAGACGTTGTACTTTAGTACGATAGCTGTAGCGGCTAATACGCGCCGTACCCGGGTCGATAACATACTTGATGCCCGGAACGGTTAACGAGGTTTCTGCCACGTTGGTTGCCAGAACGATGCGTCGACCAGTATGAGACTGGAAGATACGGTTCTGCTCACCCGCCGATAGACGCGCGTAAAGCGGGACAATTTCGGTATCACGAAGGTTGCGTTTACTTAATGCATCTGCGGTATCACGAATTTCTCGCTCACCGTTCATGAAGATCAAGATATCGCCAAGGCCTTCATCACACAGCTCATCAACGGCTTCAAAGATGCCTTCGATTTGGTCGCGGTCTGAATCACTTTCATCACCACCTAATGGGCGGTAACGCGTATCAACTGGGTAAGTACGACCAGACACTTCAATGATCGGTGCATTGTTAAAGTGCTTAGAGAAACGCTCTGGATCGATGGTTGCCGACGTGATGATCACTTTCAGATCAGGACGCTTTGGCAGTAACTCTTTCAGGTAACCCATGATGAAATCGATGTTCAGGCTACGTTCGTGCGCTTCATCGATAATGATGGTGTCGTACTGATTTAAGAAACGGTCGTGTTGAATCTCCGCCAGTAGAATACCGTCGGTCATCAGTTTGATTTGGGTATTGTCAGAAATCTGGTCGTTGAATCGAACCTTATAACCAACGAACTCACCCAGCTGTGTTTCCATCTCTTCAGCAATACGGTTCGCAACCGAACGCGCCGCAAGACGACGGGGCTGAGTGTGACCAATTAAGCCAAAGCGGCCGCGGCCAAGCTCAGAACAGATTTTTGGTAGCTGAGTGGTTTTACCCGAACCCGTTTCACCCGCCACGATAACCACTTGGTTTTCAGCGATGGCTTTCGCGATGTCTTCGCGCTTTTGGCTAACCGGGAGAATTTCTGGGTATTCAATCGTTGGTTTCTGTGCCGCGCGCTGAGTTGCCGTCATCATTGACTTAGCAATGTCTAACGCAATCTCATCAAAGACAGCGTGCTTAGCTTGTTCGTTCTTAATTTTACTCGCACCAGCAATTCGCTTACTCAAACGGAAGCGATCGCGCATCATACATTCGTTGAGCGCTTTACGAAGAGAGGCTGGGCTATTCTGAGATGATTTGTTGTTTGTCGCTGATTGTTCAGCAGATTTTTTCGATGCAGCTTGGTTTGGTTTCGCTTTGCTCTGTGAAGAACTTGGCTGTGCTGCATTCTTGTTGTTATCTGCTTTTTCCGGAGACGAAGTCAAAGCGTGTCCTATTCTTGTACTTATTAAACTCGCGCGATTATATCACAAGTCTCAAACAAAAAAGCCTGACAGCAAAGGGAAAACCTTTAGCTATCAGGCTGATTAATCTCGCTAACACTCGCAGGAGCTATGAAAGCGCGGTCAAATGTAATTCGTACTTAGTCAACTCTGGTTTAAAGCTAACGTTAAAAACTGCGCTTAAAACTCATATTGGAAGTAGACCGTGTTGTAGTTACTGCCGCCTTTGATACGACCATACTGAGAGGATTTTTCAAAGATCGCAGAACGATGATGCAATGAATAACCGAACCATAAGTTGTTCAAGTCATTCTTACCAATCAAGTCGCCAACGTTGACATCGAATGAGAAGTCTAAGTAGTTCAATAGATGGCTTGCGGTGTAACCTTTACGGTCCATCTCAGAGCCTTCGATATAGGTAATCGAATCGATGTAAGACATACCTTCTGCCACACCAACACGCCACTGAGTTGGCCAATCAAAGGTGTAGTACGCCTTGATTGCGATAATGTATTCGGTGCTGCTTGATTGAACGTCTGAGCTCCAGTGGTGCGCAATACCTGGGGTTAAATAGATATCCAGTGGCAAACCGAAGATCTCATCGGTTAACGGGTGTCCATAGAAGAACGAGGTCAACTGGTTGTTGTATTCGTCTTTCTCTCGATTGAACTTCATGATGTCGCCAATATTGGATGGCGTTCCCCAGCCGTGTGCGACACGTAAGTACGGCGCATTGCTCAGTTTAGGTTTTGGCGCTTTCTCTTTGTCGTTAAAGAAACCAAAGCCAAGGTACAATTCCCCCTGATAACGGTCTTCAACAATCGAAGAATCGTAAGCGTTATCGTCCAATCGAGTCACACTGGTTGAACCCAATAAGTACAAGTTAGAAACCACATGGTAACGCGTTTCAACACCAACATTTAAGTCAACACCAGCACCAATGGTTTCATTAGATGCGGAGTAATACTCACTGTTGAAATCAGCACTTTTATAACGCAGCGTCGCGCTCGGGTAAAACTCCCAATCTCCAGTTTCATACTTGGCTTTAGCTCGTAAGTTACCGTGGAAGTTGTATTCACTGTCGCTCATTAACTCCGTCTCGACAGACCAAGAATCATCAAGTTGGTAGGTCAGTTGAGCACCAAAGTCCGCCGTATCGCCTTCAATCGCGTTCTGCTCAGATGCAGGAATATCAATAAAGCGCATGCGAGAGATAGCATTGAAAGACCACTTCTCATCGTCAGTTTGATAGAGGTATGCCCCCATCTCAGTACCGTCAATAAACACATAATCGTTCTTGAAAAACAGCATCGGTACGAATGAGCTAACCGATTGGTCGCCACCAGACGTGTCATAAGGGATGCTTGCTGTACGGAACATTGCAGCGATGCCCCACTCTTGCTCTTCAGCGGCCCACGCATTAGCACTTACGAAAATGCCACTTAGGAAAGCGCTACCTAGTAAAACCAATCCAGATGAAGGAAGAGTCGGTAAATATTTGAGCTTCATTCTTGTGTAATTACTCTTTGAAAAAAATATTGTTTTACTGATTAGACATTTATTAACCATGACGGCTAACTATTTTTAGGTTTGCTCGGCATTGACCGTTACAATGTAGAATATTCTCGGTTAAATGAAAGTATTGTGAAAGTCTCCGAATTACAAAACATTATAGATCACTTACCCAAAGATTCCGATCCAGATATTGTTATGGGTGAGGCGTGGTTGCCTGAGCGTTTGGTGGATACCAACCTAGACGGTGACATGCTATTTCTTGAATTCGATAATGCCCCTGAAGACAATCAAGGGGATGAAGAAGGCCGTGGCTTTGTTGAGCACGAGATTGCTATGATTCGAGAAAAGCTCGAACTGTTATTAGACGAGCCTTCCGATACCAAGACCAAAGCCGATGCCCTATTGGCAATATTTCTAATGGGCCATGAACTTTCTAGCTCAGAAGTTATCGAAGTTCTTGAATCAACAGAATCTGAAACGACAGAGCCTGAGATTGCAGAGCATAATCAACAGAATCTGACTCAGTAGAATTTGAAGCATCAACGCTTGGAACCACAAAGCCAGACACGAACAAGCTCGAAACAAAAGAACACCACGACGACTAGCCACCAACGATTTTAGGTACCGTATTGAAACCCTCTACGACATCATCTCTTCCCCTGTTACTCGCCGGACCCATTTTAAGAAAAACCACCGCGACTGAAGTAGTACTTTGGTTAGCCACCAGCTCGCCTCTTACAGGCAGAGCCGAGCTTCATACTCAAGAAATAGACGATTCTGAAGCAGCACAAGACCAGCCGTTTTATACCTCATCGCTTGAAGAACATGATTCGATTCAAATCGGTACACATGCGTGGATAACGCTAATTCGCTTACAAGGTGAGTTTCCGACTAATACGCTGCTTGAATATGACATTCACACAGAGTCAGGTTCACTAAAAGAGCTCGCCCCTCACCTTGTTTACAACGGTAAATCTCGCGTTGAGTTTAAGATATCGACCTCAGCTGATTACATTCTTCATGGCTCTTGCCGCAACCCGCATCATCCAAGCAAAGACAGCCTAGTTGCAGCCGATAACAAGATGGCCGATCAAACCGTCGCTGAAAGACCCGACATGCTGATGATGAGCGGCGATCAGATCTACGCCGACCATGTGGCAGGCCCAACACTTGATGCTATTCAACAAGTGATTCACCTGCTTGGCCTTGTAGGCGAAAGCTTACCGACTGACTCGCAAATTAAACAAATCAACAACAGTGACGCTCTGTATAACAGTGAATACCACTTATACCAGCGTCATCACTATTTGCCGCACCACACAGCTTCAGAATCCATGCTCGATAAGTTATTCCCGAACCGTGGCGTGCCGATTTTTAGCTCTACCGATTGTGAAAACCACTTGGTCACGCTGTCTGAGTTTATCGCGATGTACTTATTGGTTTGGTCTCCGACACTGTGGCAATGCGTCAATCGAGAGCGTTTAATTGAGAATAACTTCACTCAAGGTGGACGCCAATTAACACCGACTGAGCAGCAACAATGGCGTGATGAAAGCGTCATCATGGATGATTTCATTGCTGGCTTACCGCAAGTGCAACGTCTGTTCGCGCATATTCCAACGTACATGATCTTCGATGATCACGATGTGACGGATGATTGGAACCTTACCGTGGGTTGGGAGCATGCCGTCGACCAAAACCAGTTCGCGACCCAAGTCATTGGTAACGGCCTTGCGGCTTACTGGATGTGTCAAGGTTGGGGTAACAAACCGGAGAGCTTCGATGAAACGTTTATCGAGCAAGCAAAACAGCTTTTTGTCGCTCAACCGCTCATTACTAAACAACCGCGCATTAGTAAACAAACTCATAATGAAGCCGGCAATGCAGCGACTACTCACTCTATTGGCAACATCGAGCCAGACAAGCATCAAGCCTTCATTGAGATGTTAAGTCGCTTTGAAGGTTGGCATTACACAATAGATAGCTCACCTAAAGTCATTGTGTTGGATACTCGTACGCGTCGTTGGCGTTCAGAGTCACGCATGAATAAACCTTCAGGTTTGATGGACTGGGAAGCCCTGATTGAGTTTCAACATCAGTTAATGAATCAAGATAAAGTGGTGATCGTTTCTGCTGCACCGATGTTTGGCGTGAAGTTTATTGAAACACTGCAAAAGATGGCGACCACAATCGGCAAGCCATTAGTGATAGATGCTGAAAACTGGATGGCACATCCGGGCAGTGCGAATACGCTGATCAGTATCTTTACACATACCAAAACACCAACCAACTTTGTGGTACTTTCTGGTGACGTTCACTACTCCTTCGCTTATGACATCAAGCTTAGGTATCGTCGCAACAGCCCGAACATCTATCAAATCACCTGCAGTGGCATTAAAAATCAGTTCCCTGCTCCGCTGCTTAAATTCTGCGATGTATGGGACCGTCTGTTATACAGCCCTCGCTCAGTTTTGAACTACTTCACTAAGCGTAAACGCTTGAAGATCGAAAAGCGAAGCCCTGACAATCAGACCTTCTATCGCCTTTCAAACCGCAGTGCGATTGGAGAATTGAGGCTAGACACTGATGGGAAACCGCAATCGATCACGACACTCAGTGGCGACGGTAAAATTACCCGTTTCCCAGAGCCCGATTGATAAAATGCTCCTTATCGCTCGCGTATCCGTAATGTCAGTTTTTAGTAAAGACGCTTGCGATCACACTCTGTAGACCCAATAGTTATGCTTATGGTTATAGTTGATAGCTATCAGCGTTACGGAACTCGATACAAATTTTAACTGGAGCTCGTTATGTTCAATTCTCTCACATCAATGTTTAAACAATTGATTGAAGGCCAGGACCTAAGCAAAAACCAAGGCACATCACCTAATATCGCCATCGCGAGTTTGTTGTGTGAAGTCGCGGGTGCCGACCATCAGATCAATGAATCAGAAAGAGTCGCTAAGCTACGCCTTCTGCAGCGTTTGCTGGATTTAGATGAAGAACAAGCAAAGGTACTGCTCGCGCAAGCAGAGCCGAAAGTAGAGCAATCAGTATCGCTGTATGACTTTACATCGCAACTCAGAGACCTATCTCAGCCAGTGCGAATCGACTTAATCAAAGCGATGTGGGAAGTAGCGCATGCCGACGGGGAAATTGACCCTATCGAAGATTCTGTGATCCGTAAAACAGCAGAACTGCTCTACGTCGACCACTGTGACTTCATCAAGAGTAAGTTAAGTGTTTTAGGCGAAAATTAGTGCCTGAAATAATGAATTGGAAACTGAAATAAATAAAAGCGACGGGTTAAGAAACCGGTCGCTTTTTTGAATCGGTAAACTGAAAGCTGACTAAACAGGGCTGAGAGGAGCTAAAAATTTAGCTACAACATAGTTAATGTGAGTTTCGCAAGATTATAAGCATCGACATAACCCGAGTGCTGACGACCTTCCCACTCAATATTTTTGGCTTCTTGAGCAGCGCGGTGACCAATGCGTTTGTCTTTCAAGCGATTCTGAACACGGTAAAGCGTTGCGATGTTTAAGAACTCGCTAAACGGAGGTTCAATGCCTTTCTCAATACACTCTTTGTGTAAGATAAGGTCGTCGCGTCCCCACGCTGCGTAGATTTTCTTTGGGCCACCGAAGTTCTTAATCATCGACTTGATAACAGACTCTAATGGGCGACCCTGCTTTTCGATTTTACGAGGGGTAATGCCCGTTAACTCGGCGCAAAATAGAGAGACTTCGTCTTTTTCGGGCTTAACGTAATATTGCGCGCGCTTCACGATGGTTCCAGATACAAGATCGATCTCAGCAAGACCAATTTCAATGATCTCCCCTGTTGTTCCTACACCGTCTTCGCTCCAACAGCACATTTCCAAATCGAAACACACCACTCGATTGTGATTCATACGTCGCCTAATTCTCTCGTCAAAAATTTCGTGAAATTGTACATGAGCCTAATAAAGAACTCGACCCCAGTTGCATCAAGTGCTCATTTAGCCTGCAATTGTGACTCGATTTCGGCCATTTGACTTACTTAGGTATAACATGCTGTCAGTTTTTTGAAGGAGCGCTTCAATGTCTTCATTAGTGCGGATGGTAGCCCCGATGCTTAGAGTGCAACTCAATAGCTGGCCAGAATGCTCGCAATGAGACTCACTCACCGTATCTAAAATACATTCTAAATAGCGAGACAATGAGTCATGTTCAGTGATGCTCGAAATGATACCGAACTCATCCCCTCCCATCCGGAATAGGTTATCTCCAGACTTCAAGCTCACTGAGATAACCTTAATCACATGGATAAGTAACGCATCACCGGCTGGGTGCCCAAACTTATCATTGATCTCTTTAAACTTATCAACATCAAACACTATTAAGCTAAACGGCTTATCGCTTTGTATCGATTGACCAAGCATCTTATTAAAAGCTCGGCGATTATAAATTTCCGTTAAACTGTCATGATTGGCAAGAAAGCGAAGTTCTTCTGTTCTTTCATCAATCATTCGATATAAGCGCTCTTTCTCTCGAATTTGCAGGTTCACAATATAAGCAAGCAGTAATGAGATAGTGGTACCAACTATGCCGATTCCCGCCAACACTAAGTAACCATTAAATGAAATACATGCATCTATCTTGAAGTCGATAATCCATTCACGGTTAGTTAATGTAATCGTCTTTGTAATGTGCTGCCCAGTTACCGCTTCATAACCATTGGTTTCGAACATTATCGGGGCATCTTCAGCTTCAAAACCGCTATCGGTAACACGCACATAAACGTCCATATCGCCGACAGTAGATGCCAGAAGTTTCTCAAAATAGTATGTGGTACGAACAACACCAATCACAACCCCTAACAAATTGTCCGTTTGACCATCAAACACAGGGTGGTAGACCAACATTCCGCTCTTAGGTGTGTTGCTGTCTAAACCATCTTGCAATAGACGAACTTTGTCTGAAATATTCGCTTCACGTGTTTTTTTAATGTTCTCAATGACCAGATTAAACCGCTCACGAGAAGAGTAAAAACCCAAAACACCGTTGTTCACTGGATCATTCGGATAAATATCTGTCGCGATAAATACGGGCTCGCCATCCAAGACATAACCATAAGTTTTTGGCCCATGTTTAGGGATAGTAAACATTCTATAGGATGGGTATTGAGCTTTCATTTTGGCGGTGTGCTCGGCGATATCTTCTACCGCTACTTTTTGCATCCACTGCAATCCGATCAGGCTTTTCGAGCCGTTAATCGTTTGCTGAGCAAAACGATCAAATCGGTCCCGACTATCGACATCATTAGAATAGAAAAAATTCGCACCGGAACCGATATAAGCGACATCGTTATCAATAAACGCTTTTAAACTGAGCGTTTGATGCTGAGCAAAGCTATCCAGATTCTCATTCAAAGACCTATTTTGATTCGCCGCAACCAAAACAAAACACAACACCGTCATCAAAAATGTGGCAAAAAAGACAACTAACGGCAAAGTTCGTTTCTTCAACCCTGTTATAGGGTCGGTAGTGTGGGGCATACAGCTTCCCATATGATGTTATTTTGAGTCGAAAGTATACACTGCCGGAATGCTAGGCTCTATTTATCTTTGACTCTCACAATGGGATAAAACTAACACTATTTACAACCCATGGACATTTACGGCTAATAAACCAACAAATCTCGATTAACTTTCAAGCTAACTCACCAAAAAGCCAGTTTATTGAAAACATTAAATAAAGCCCTTAAGCCTTGAATATGCTAGTATCCACCCATATTTATAGCTTGAAAGTGACCATTTCGGCCTTATGCCACTGAGTTTCTTTCCAACCTGTATATTCCTTTAAACCGACGAATATACCGTTAAATCAATTTTAAAGAGAAATCACTATGATCGTTGATTTGAACCTAATCCCACAAACGTTTGATATGCTTCACGCAGGCCTAACTGCATCAAGCGTTTTACTACTGCTAATTGCCGTTTCTCGTAAAACCAAAGTGGTCGAGAAAGTCGTAGAAAAACCAGTAGAAAAGATCGTTGAAGTTGAAAAGCCAGTTGAGAAAATTGTCGAAGTAGAGAAAGTTGTTGAAGTTGAACGTGTGATCGAAAAAGTAGTAGAAGTTGAATCTAAGCTGGCAACAGCACCAACAGATTCTGCAATGCAGCTACTGTCTATCATGCAGCAAGAAGCTCGTTTGATTGACTTCCTAAAAGAAGACCTAACATCATTCTCTGATGAAGAAGTTGGCGCGGCAGCTCGTGTTATTCACACTGGCGGTCAAAAAGTATTAGCCGATTACGTAACGCTGTCTCACATCCGCACTGAAGATGAAGAAACACGTATCACTATTGCTGAAGGTTTCAACCCTCAAGAAATTCGCCTAACTGGCAACGTAACGGGTAATGCGCCATTCAACGGCACACTGGTTCACAAAGGTTGGAAAGCAACTGACATGAACCTGCCTAAGCTTGCTGAAAACTACGATGCATCTGTAATTGCACCGGCAGAGGTGGAGCTATAATGAAACACCAAAGTCATTCAGCTCAAGAGCCATCTTCTCAAGAGCAAAACCAGGTACCCAAGTTCAGTGTTGGTATCGATTTAGGTACTACACATTGCGTTTTGTCTTACATAGACACAAGCAATGAAGACGCTCGCGTTGAGGTGATGCAAATCCCTCAACTGACGGCGCCAGGTACAGTAGAAACTCGCAGCCAACTTGGCTCGTTCCTATACCAACCGCACGAACATGAAATGAATGCGGGCTCTCGCGTTCTTCCTTGGTCTTCAGAGCCAAAAGCGCTAGTGGGTGCAATTGCTCGTAACCTTGGTTCTAAAACCCCTATCCGTTTGGTAGCAAGTGCAAAATCTTGGTTATGCCACGGTGGTGTTAACCGTCGCGATGCTTTCCTTCCTGCAGGCAGCCCTGAAGAAGTTGAAAAAGTATCTCCGCTTAAGACAACTGAATTGTACCTTGAGCATCTTAAAGACGCATGGAACCACGCAAACCCAGAACACAAACTGGCAGACCAAGATGTAACGATCACGGTTCCAGCTTCGTTTGATCCTGCGGCTCGTGACCTAACAGCAGAAGCTGCACGTAATGTTGGTTTCGCTCACCTAACGCTTCTTGAAGAGCCACAAGCGGCTCTGTACAGCTGGATTGATAACAGCAACGACACATGGCGTGATGAAGTTAACGTTGGTGACATCGTTCTTGTTGTCGATATCGGTGGTGGTACAACCGACCTTTCGTTAGTTGAAGTAACACAAGATGACGGCAACCTAAGCCTGAACCGTATCGCAGTAGGTGAACATATCCTACTTGGCGGCGACAACATGGACTTAGCACTGGCTTACCGCTTGAAGATGAAACTGGCGCAAGAAGGCAAAGAACTGGCTCCTTGGCAGGTTCAAGCAATGACTCACGCATGTCGTGATGCGAAAGAAGCACTGCTTAACGATGCTGAACTGCAATCTGTGCCTATCGTTGTTCCAAGCCGTGGTTCTAAACTGCTTGGCGCAACACTGAAAACAGAACTGACTCAGCAAGAAGTTCAACAAACATTAGTGGACGGCTTCTTCCCTAAAGTTGCTGTAACTGAGCACCCTGTACAAAAGACGCGTGGCGCACTGACTCAAATGGGTCTGCCTTACGCTCAAGACGCAGGTATTACTCGTCACATTGCCGCATTCCTTTCTAAGCAAGCGAACGCGCTTTCTGGAAATAGCGAAACGGCTCAGCAAGATTTCAACCCGTTTGCAAACATGCCCGGTATGCCCGGTACGCAAGGGTCAGAAGCGCCAGCGGCAGACTTCATCAAGCCAACAGCAATCCTGTTCAATGGTGGTGTTCTAAAATCGAACCTACTTGCTGATCGTCTTTCAGATACGATCAACGAATGGTTGATCAATGCTGACGAAGAGTTCGCAAAACAGCTTTCAGGTTTAGATTTAGACCTAGCGGTTGCAAGTGGCGCTTCATACTACGGCGCAGTTCGTCGTGGCCAAGGCGTTCGTATCCGCGGTGGTATCGCTTCTTCTTACTACGTAGGAATTGAAAGCGCGATGCCAGCTATCCCAGGTATGGCTCCTCCGATGGAAGCTTTGTGTGTTGCACCATTTGGTATGGAAGAAGGTTCAAGCGTACAAGTACCTAGCCAAGAATTCGGTCTAGTGATTGGTCAGCCAGTACACTTCCAGTTCTTCGGTTCAACCATTCGTCGTGAAGATGAAGCGGGTACGCACCTTGATCACTGGGCGCCTGAAGAGCTTGATGAGCTTCCTGAAATCCAAGTGACATTGCCGGTTTCTGAAGGCCGTCGCGAAGGTGAAGTGGTTCCAGTGACTTTGGCTTCTCGCGTTACTGAGCTAGGCACCTTACACCTAGAAGCGATTGCTACTGACAACGGTCAGAAGTGGCACGTTGAGTTCGATGTTCGTGAAGACTCGAATAACGACTCAAACGAACAAGCATAATGAATCAACGGCACCTTAGCGGGTGCCGTTACTTTATCAATGCATTTCTCAATCTAGTCCTGCCTGTTTCTCAGGAATGACGTTTACGAATAACAACAATAAGACCAAAGCTATCAAAAAACTGGTCATCACTCTGGAAGAATAAGGTTTTGTATGGCAACTCCTCGTTTTTTAGTCGGCATTGACTTAGGTACAACCAATACGGTTGTCGCTTACTGTGAAATCAACGACGACCTACAACATGCTCCCGTTTCTCTTTTCGATATTGACCAACTCATCGGCCCCGGTGAAGTGGTTCGCAAGCCCCTACTTCCATCCTTTCGTTACCACCCAGCACAAGGTCAAATCTCCCCTTCTGACCTGACGATGCCGTGGGAACCAAGCCCCGTTGAAGGCGATATTAAGAACGTTATCGTCGGTGAATGGGCTCGTGAATTAGGCGCTAAGGTTGAAGGCCGCCAAGTATCGAGTGCTAAGAGTTGGCTATCACACCAAGCGGTTGATCGTAACTCCGACATTCTGCCTTGGGCTGGCGCAGCTGATGTCGATAAAGTCTCGCCAGTTGTGGCGAGTGCAAGCTACCTCAACCACATTCGCCAAGCATGGAACTACCGTAACCCGAGCAACAAGCTGGAAGACCAAGATGTTGTGGTTACCGTTCCTGCTTCCTTCGATGAGACAGCACGTAAGCTAACACTCGAAGCCGCAGAACTGGCGGGCTTAGGTAAGATTCTATTACTCGAAGAGCCGCAAGCCGTTTGTTATGACTGGTATGCCCGTCACCAACAAACCGCAGCAGATGAACTTCAACAAATCCCACTGATTCTAGTGTGTGATGTTGGAGGTGGTACCACCGATTTAAGCTTAATTGAAGCCAAATTCGATGCGAACAGCGACGGTAATAACGAGCTCGCACTCGACCGTATTGGTGTTGGTGAACACTTGATGCTCGGTGGTGACAACCTCGATTTAGCGCTTGCTCACCTCGCTGAGCAACGCTTCAATCAAAACAAAAAGCTCAATGCCTCTAGCCTAACCAAACTGATTCAACAGACTCGCGCCGCAAAAGAGAGCCTGCTTTCTGCCAATGCGCCCGATGATGTAAAGATCACCATGCTGGGCAGCGGTTCAAAACTGCTTGGCGGTACTAAGAGTATTGGTTTAACTAAACAAGAAGTCCATCAAATCGCATTGGAAGGTTTCTTCCCGCTTTCTGAGTTTACTGAAACACCCGACAAACGCCGCAGTGCTGTGGTTGAGTTTGGTCTGCCTTACGTGGCTGACCCTGCGGTGAGTAAGCACGTTGCAGAATTCCTAGCAACGCACCAACAAGTGTCTAAAGCCGCATTGGAAAACTCAGACTCTATTGAGTTCGATGACACCAAACCTGCAATTCCAGTTGGCGTGTTGCTCAATGGTGGTGTGTTTAACAGTGAACTGGTAACAGAGCGAATTACTCAGCTACTGGGCAACTGGAACGGTTCTCCTATCACAGTGCTTGATAACCCTCATCCAGATTGGTCTGTTGCCCTTGGCGCGGTTGCCTTTGGTAAAGCACGCCGCGGTGCACAGCTGAAAATCGGTGGCGGTGCTGCCCGTTCTTACTTCTTGCATCTGCAAGAGAAAAACAAGATGGGTAAAGCGCTTTGTCTGCTTGCCAAAGGAACCGAAGAAGGCCAAGAGATACGCTTGAACAGCCGTCGTTTCTCGCTGACTTTAGGTGAGCCAGTACGATTTAATCTTCTGACTTCAACACACGATCAAATTGCTCATGACACCGCCATTCAAAACGGTGTGATGGTCAATGTGGATGCCGACTTGTTCTCCCCTCTCCCACCGTATATTTCTACGCTGGAAGGCTCAGGTACTGCAGAGCTCCAAGCCAACCAAAAAGAGCGTGTTGAAGTACTGCTCGCTTGTCAGTTAACCGAAGTCGGCACATTGAAAATGGAGTGTGTGAGTATAGAAGATGACTCTAAGCGTTGGTTGCTTGAGTTTGAAGTAAGAAACAAGCAAGGCGATGAATCTGATACCTCCGCGCTTCACCCAAGATTGGAAGAGTGTAAGGAGTTGATTTCTCGTCTGTACAGCGGCAACAAGAAGAGTGCTGAATCGAAAGAGATCAAAACACTATCGAAAGATCTTGAGAAGCGACTAGGTAAACGCGATGAATGGGACTTCACGACCCTTCGTCATCTATTTGATACCTTCTCATTAGGTCGTAAACGTCGTCGCCGCTCAGAAGCACACGAGAAGAACTGGCTGCGTTTGGCGGGATACTCGCTACGTCCTGGCTTTGGCGATCCGACTGACTCATGGCGTATCGAACAGATTTGGGGCCTTTACCAACAGAACATTCAGTTCAAGAACCACCAAGGCTGGACAGACTGGTGGGTATTCTGGCGTCGTGTCGCTGGTGGGCTAAACCAAGAGCAGCAAGAGAGTATCTTGGCGGACATCGCTAAATACCTTCACCCAGGTGCAATGAAGAACCCTAAGACAGCCAAAGATGCGCAAGATAATGGTTATGAAGCCATGGTCCGTTTAGCGGCGTCACTTGAGCGACTTGAGGTTGAAGACAAAGTGCTGCTGGCAAGTTGGTTCTTAAGCAAAGCGATCAACCATAACCAATTTGAACAAGCGCACTGGTGGGCTCTGGGTCGATTGGCTTCAAGAACACCTTTGTATGGTAGCCAACACAGCGTGATTCCTAGAGAACAAGCTGAACAATGGTTACCGAAACTGCTTGAGCAGAACTGGCATAAAGAGCAGATGATAGCCTTTGCTGCGGTGATGATTTGTCGCAAGACTGGCGACCGACAGTTTGATATCTCTGACGATTACCGTAATCAAGTGATTGAGAAGCTAAAGCAGAGCAAGGTTCCAGAGTCTTGGTTAACGCTGGTTCGTGAAGTAACTGAGCTGTCCGAGAGCGAATCTAAGCGTGTGTTTGGTGATGCTTTACCAAGCGGCTTGAGCCTAATCAACAGCTAGGGCTGAATGCAGATATCGCTTCTAAGCAGCTAGAAAAGAAAAAGCCACTTTCGATACATTGAAAGTGGCTTTTTTATTGGTGGCTAAAGGCTGGTGTGTGTCGTTGGTACTTAGCTTTCGGGTTAAGAGCCTCAGCCGTGTTACAGTTAATCATTGTTTAATGTTTCGTTCCGTTTGGGTTGATAGTAAAGTCTGTATTCTCATAGATGTCAGACAGTTTTTTTGGTTTCTTTTCTTTTGCTCCTTTATTGGATTGATTATGAGTTTCGCTCAAAAGCCATTCCTCATGCATTTTTGCTGAATCCAAGAATTCTGGATCCTCCATTGCTTCCTTGCGAAGTTTATTTACACGTTCGAGAGTATCCCAAATCATAATACTTCACCTCCACTAAGGCAGTAATATAAAGATAGCTCAACCCCATAAAACTTCAACTAACCCAATGAGATAGCGATCTCAATTTCGTAATTTACCCACTTTGAACACATGAAAATGGTCACCTTTAGCTGGGCTCAAACAATGGGTATTTCCCCATGTTCTTCGAAGATCATTAGGCACAAAAAAAGCGAGCTCAATGCTCGCTTTTTGTTTGTCTATCTGTTGTTCGAAACACAAACACTCACTCGATTAAATCACACCGAGGTTAAGCACGGTTACCGATTTTTACCTTGCCATTGGTAGCAAACCAAAGGGCTTCTGAACGACGGCGACCAATTAAAATCGGGCCATCATCGTAGAACAAGAAGTTCTTCCAATGCTTCTTGAAAATCGCCCATTTAGTTTCAAGAACATTGTATTTTTCGTAACAAAAATAAACAGTTACGTCATCTTGCCAATCAATAAAGTTAAGAATTTCTTCTGGCATTTCTGGCTCATCCGCTTCCCAATGCGCCATCCAGCTGATCTCTTCATTCCAGTTCGATGCTTTGCTTGGCCAGTCTTGCGAGCTCAGTCGTTCTGCGTCTGGACTTTGAGGGCTCACGTTCTCTTTCCAGAACTGAGATGCTCTCGCCTGTGTCATTGGCTTAATCTTTTCCAAGTCCTCTGCCGGCAGCGGCATTGACTGGTGTGTGAAAATCCATTTTCTTTGGTATTCGTCCAAAGTTGTGTATGACATCAAAATTCCTCAAATATCTTCTCAGGCTGATGGATTTACCATGCCTATCTGTTCTTTTTGATGCAGTGACGGTTTCATTTTATCTATGTCGTCACTGCCTCTAAATCTGTATTTACGCTTAATTGGTACTTACGCCTAATGACTATTGATCTCTATACAGCGCGTCTATCTTCCCAGTTTGGGTTAACTAATGCCGTCAGTATATGGTCTTCCCATTTACCGTTAATCTGTAGGTAGTCTTTAGCAAAACCTTCTCGGACAAAACCAAGATGTTCTAATACACCAGCACTGCGTTCGTTGTGAGGCATGTAGCCCGCCATTAAGCGGTGCATGTTCTGCACATCAAACATGTAGTCTTTGGCCATGTTCAAACCTCTGCGCATGTAACCGTGGCCCTGTGCACTTTGCGCCAATGAGTAACCGACATTACAAGCGTAGAACGGGAAACGAGACAAATTACTGAACGATATGGTGCCTAACATTTCATTAGAGTCAGCGTTAATCAGTAAACAGTAATAGCCTAGCCCCATTTTATGAAGCTCGTTTAACTTGATCAGTCGCTGCGCCCAACTCGCTCTATCAAAGAACGCGTCTTCGCGAATCGGTTCCCAAGGTTTCAGATACTCTCTGTTAACCTGAAAGTACTCGCTGATCATGCCAGCATCATCGATTTCAGCCGTGCGTAGAATCAGATTACCATCATGCTTATAAATGCGCTCTGGTGTACTCAAATCTTCCATAATCTTGTTCTTATTCGATCAGTTCTTTCTGATACCGTAATCACGAAGCTTATTCGCAATTGAGGTATGAGATACATTCAAACGTTTTGCTAGCTTACGGCTTGATGGGAAAGACTGATAAAGCTTCTCTAGAATCTGAGATTCATAGTCTTTCATGATTTCATCGAGCGAGCCGTCTAAGCTCAGGTTCGCCATTCCAGCCGTCATTGTTTCAAGCTGTGGCAAATGGAATTGCTCAACCGTTAGTGTGTCTGAATCTAGCTCTGTTAGTGCACGTAGAACCATGTTGTCTAACTGGCGAATGTTGCCCGGCCATTGGTAATTACCAAGCTGGTCGATCAGCTCTTGAGTCAGTTTTGGTTTTAACATACCTAACTGCTGCGCGTACTTTGCAACGAACAGTTCCAACAGTGGCGCTACGTCGTTTGAGCGTTCACGCAATGCAGGGATAGACAGAGTCAGTACATTCAAGCGGTAAAACAAATCTTCACGGAACGAACCCGAGTCGGCTAATTCAGAAAGACGGTGGCGCGTTGATGCAATAATACGAACATCCGCGTGCATCTCTTCTTCTTCACCAACACGACGGAATGAACCATCTTGTAGGAAACGCAGCAGCTTGATTTGAAGATGCGGGCTCATCTCGCCAATTTCATCTAAAAATACGGTACCGCCATTCGCTTGCTCGAAAATGCCTTTATGACCTTGCTCATGGTTGAATGAACCCGGCGCATGACCAAACAATTCCGTTTCCGCTACGTCATCAGGCATCGATGCACAGCTTAGAATCAAGAATGGGGAAGACGATCGATTTGAACGGTTATGACACGCTTTCGCCAGCATCTCTTTACCCGTACCTGTATCGCCTTCAATTAATAGAGGCTGATCCAGCATAGCCAATTTCTTAGCTTGGCTGATCAAGGCTTTATGGCGATTAGAGACACCAACAAAGTGTTCAAAACCCAGGTTGTTCTGTTCTGGGATTGAATCTGGCGAGTTCATCTCTTGATTACAAGAACGAATCGTCATTACTGCACTTGCCAGTACCGCTTCGTTGACATCACCACCAAGGTAAATCGGCAGGATCTCAATAGAGAAATCTAAACCATCCAACACGACAACTTCACGATGGCGCGTTACATCGCCTTCGATCCAACGAGCAAAGTTAAAACTAGGAACAAACGTCGCTAGCGGTTCACCGATGACTGCGTCTTCTTGCTTATTAAAAAGGTTCAATGCAGCGTGGTTAGCCATATCGACTGAGCCTTTAAGGTCAATCGCAATAACAGGATCAGGTAGGTTTGCCAGCAGAGCAATCAGCTCTGTGTTATGCCTTTCGCTTGGCATAAATTGGATTTTACGTACATCCTTCACACCTGAAATTCGGCGAATTTCAGCCATAAGTTCACTAAAAGCATCAAAATCAATATCAGGGCAGTTTAGATAAATAATACCTTTAACATCAATTTCGATTCCTCTTAAATCAATGCTTTTTGAGGCCAAGATATCGAGCAACTCACGCGTTAAGCCGAGTCTGTCTTCACACAATACTTCAAGACGCACAAATAGTCCTATTATAGGTGTCAGGATAAGTTGACAGTAGTGTGGATTAAGCTCTGAGTTCAGTCAAGAAGAAGAGTAAACATATGTTTACTCTTCTTCTCAAACTATTGAGCTTCAAATGCTTTATTTAAGAGTGATACGCTTTATTTCAGAAAGGACGGCTTTGCGGAGGTCTGCCAGTTTTACTTTTCGTTCGTTATGCCAAGGCATAGGACGCAGCAATGTCATGGCTTTTAAGCCCAGTCTTGCAGTAAGGATACCGACACCTAGCCCCTGCCCTGCTCGAGCTGAGACTTTGCCTGCAAGATCCATCGAGACGAGATCCATACTTGCATCAATCGCGAGCTCACTTGCTCCTGCAGCGGCCATGTTGATTAACACCAGTTTAAATAGCTTAATGCGAGACCAGTAGCCAAGCTCAATGCCATACACATCAGCAAGCTTGTCTATCATGGTGAAATTTCGCCAAGCCACCAACAACATATCAGCCGCCGCCAATGGACTCACCGCGACCAAAGCCGCCGATTCGGTCGAAAACTTAGTGACGATTTGAGTCGCTACTTTGTCTTGTTGACTCACGACTAACGCATCGTACATATCCAACACTTCTGCATCACTGTGTGCAGGGTTAATGCTGTTTCGCCACTTATCGTACGAAGGAGACTCAGCGATAATGCCGCCTTGCTTGGCGATGTTTTCACAGAACGCTTTGCCCTTGCCGACACTTTGACTTTGGAGTAGCTCTTCACTCTGCTCTTGCACACTAAAGTGATCTTTAAGTGAACGCAGTTTCCACAGCTCTTTGCCTATTACGCCTAAACCCAATGAAGCAATGGCAGCAATGAAGCCTGCCCAACCTAACGCCAGCCAGTCAGCCGATTGAATCGCGGTAATGACCGAATCAATTGCCTGCCATCCAACTAGGCCAGAGAAAGCGACCAATAAACCCGTTCCAAACCACTTCTTCTTTTTGCTCGGTCGAATCACTTGTTCCAATTGCTGCTCAGCTTCACCATCAAGATCAGCTTTCACTTGCGGTGCGACAGGGACAAATTTCTCTTGCTCTGTGAACAGTTGTTGAGCGCCTAAATCCGGGCCAACGTCACTCTTGTCTTGCTCATCAAAAGAGGTCTTCAACGGTTCATTAAAGACCTGCTTTGTTTTTAATTCACTCATTTTGATTGCCTCAATTACTTCAACTTGTCGCCAATGAGATACTCTAAAACCTTGTCGACTCTTAGATGTTGGCAAGGCTCATCGGAATGTTGCTCCATCGGTCTAAAGCTCGTGAAATCAAACTGGTTGGTTTCCCAATACTGTTTATTAGGCAACTTACGCGGCACCTCTCCCGGATACATGGTTTGAGGGACATTATCCAAAGTCACACCTTGCAACGCCGGAACATTGTCTGAGCCAGACGAGATATAACCCGCGCTGGTCGCTTGAATAGACGCGATACTCATACAACTCATGTCGATGTGTTCAAACGCCGCCTGCTGCCAAGCCGGATGTACCATCTGTTGTAAAAGTGACACCAAGTTCGGATGTTGATCCGGTGTCACGTGGTCAGCCTTGGTGGCTGCAAACAAGATCTTGTCGATCTTCGGCGCAAATAAACGTCTTAAGATATTGCTTCGACCGTACTTAAAGCTCTTAAGTAACTGTTCTAACGCGCCACGCATATCCATGAAAGAGTCATAGCCCGCATTAAGTGGCTGTAAGCAATCCACCAACACGATTTGTCTGTCGAACGTCGCGAAGTGATTCTTGTAGAACGCTTTCACGACCTTCTGTTGATACTCTTCATAACGCGCTTTCAGTACCGCATAGTTACTTGTTTTTGAGAACTTACCCTCAGGTGCGAGACACGGGAAGAATTGCAACACAGGCGCGCCTTCAAGCTCACCCGGTAATACGAATCGACCCGGTTGTACCCAATGCAGTCCGTTACTTTTACAAGTATGAAGGTACTGGGTGTAGCTATCGGCAATCGCGACCAGTTTCTTTTCGTCCGCTTCTGCTAGCAAATCGATATCACCACGCATTACGTTCCACTGTTGCGAGTAAGTTTCTCTGTCGCCTTTCAATGCGGCAAACTGAGATTGGCTCCAGGTATCGAAGTCCATATCCAGTAACGGCAAATCAAGCAACCATTCACCTGGATAATCGACAATATCGAGATAAAGGGTGCTGTTTTTACTCAGTAGCTTCTTTGCGCCCTTCGCAGGCTTATATTTGATGGCTAAACGAATCTCACTGACATCACGCGTTGGTACCGGCCATTCTGGTGGCTGTGCATTCAACGACTCCATCGCTTCATCATAAGAGAAGCGTGGAATCATCATGTTGTGTTGCGGGATGCGCTTTGCGCCAATAATTCTTCCATCTCTCGCAGATGCAAGCAGTGGCAAGTTTTTGTGGGTAGACGTATGAAGAAGCTGATTAACCAGCGAAGTAATGAATGCTGTCTTACCCGCACGAGAGAGCCCCGTGACCGCTACTCGAATATGAGAATCCGTTCCTCTGCTTATAAAGTCACTCATTTCTTGAGTTAGGTGTTTCATTAGAACGACTCCGTGATAGTTAGGCTAGCTGGTTATGATAATAGAAAGGCAAGCCTATGTTCTTTCCCCGTTGGGATAGTTTGTATGCTTTTGCTTATGTTGATGAGTATGCAATACACATTCTTAATGCTAGATGAATAAAAGCCCCTGACTACATTCATAATCAGGGGCTTTAGAATTTTTGCACGATATCCGACGTCTAATCGTCTTCAATCAACTTGTAGATAACAAACAGTGCAATCTCTGCAATTAGCCAAAGCGCACATGTAATCGTCACGTATTTATTATCAAAGATACTGATCCCTTTCAAGATCAGGTCGTAGCCAACAAAAGCACCAATCACCACTGCCAAGATAATCTGTAGGATCTGAATAAAACGAGGCATTCCTCTCTCCTATGTTCTTATATCAAACTATGTGTTTATCACTATATCATTGATAATAAGACAAAAGTGCAGATAATGCTGCACTTTTGTCTTTAACTTTCTGTCAAAAATTGCAATTCAAACGCTGAAGTTAGCGACAATTACGATTTTTTGGCGTCGATTAATTACGCTTTCTCAGCTTCAGCAATCTTCACTTTCCACGTGTCAGGGCCGATCTGGTGTGCGTTCACGCCGTTAGAGTCAACCGCTACCGTTACAGGCATATCTTCAACTTCAAACTCGTAAATCGCTTCCATACCGAGATCTTCAAACGCAACAACGCGTGCTTTTTTAATTGCTTTTGCGACTAAATAAGCTGCACCACCAACCGCCATTAGGTAAACCGCTTTGTGCTCTTTGATTGATTCAACCGTTGCAGGGCCACGTTCCGCTTTACCGATCATGCCCATAATGCCAGTTTCGTTCAGCATCATGTCAGTGAACTTATCCATACGTGTTGAAGTTGTTGGGCCCGCAGGACCTACCGCTTCATCACCTACAGCATCAACAGGACCCACGTAGTAAATGAACTTACCTTTGAAATCAACGCCAGCTGGTAAGCCTTCGCCGCTTTCTAGCATGCCTTGAATACGTTTATGAGCAGCATCACGACCGGTTAAGATCTTACCTGACAGAAGAACCGTTTCGCCGGTCTTCCACTCTTGTACGTCTTCTTTAGTCACTTCATCAAGGTTAACACGACGTGTATTTGCGCCCGCTTCCCAAGTGATGTCTGGCCACTCTTCTAACTTAGGTGGCGTTAGCTCTGCTGGGCCGCTGCCATCTAGTGTGAAGTGAACGTGACGCGTTGCTGCACAGTTCGGGATCAAACATACAGGCTTAGAAGCAGCATGAGTTGGTGCTGTTTTGATTTTTACATCAACCACAGTAGTGAGACCTCCAAGACCTTGTGCACCAATGCCAAGCTTGTTTACACGGTTGAAGATGTCTAAACGAAGCTCTTCTTCTGCGTTCTCAGGACCTTTCTCGATAAGCTCTTGGATATCGATGTGTTCCATCAAAGATTCTTTCGCTAGCACAGCTGCTTTCTCAGCCGTACCGCCGATGCCTATACCTAGCATACCCGGTGGACACCAGCCTGCACCCATTGTTGGCAGCGTCTTCTCTACCCATTCTGCAATATCATCAGAAGGGTTCAGCATAACCATCTTGGTTTTGTTCTCAGAACCGCCGCCCTTAGCCGCGATTTGAATTTCAACTTTGTTGCCTGGAACCATATTAATGTGGACAACCGCTGGTGTGTTGTCTTTGGTATTAATACGCTTACCTGCAGGGTCCATTAGGACAGATGCACGCAATGGGTTATCTGGGTTGTTGTAAGCTTGACGAACGCCTTCATCAACCATCTGTTGTACTGTTTGATCCGTTTCCCACCTAACATCCATACCGATGTTCACGAAACAAGTAACAATACCCGTATCCTGACAAATTGGACGATGGCCTTCCGCAGACATGCGCGAGTTGATAAGAATCTGAGCGATCGCATCTTTAGCTGCTTGGCTCTCTTCTTTCTCGTACGCTTTTTCTAGGGCTTGGACAAAGTCTAAAGGGTGATAATAAGAAATGTACTGAAGTGCGTCAGCGACACTGCTGATCACATCTTGCTTACGAATAACCGTCATTGCATGCCTCTTTATTGTTCTGGTTCCATGTGGGTTCACAGTTTGACTATATGTGCCAAATCGAATTAGGTGGTTTAGCTTTTTATTGTGTTGAGCTGTATTTAGTTGCTTTAGCAATCGCTTGCATAGCTTTAAACTAAACCACTTGGATTACTCCGTTCTAATCAAGAACCCATTTTATTTTCAATTTATGATACTCTTGCTTCCTCTCACACGCCATGCAGTGATCGAACTCTTTGTCACAAATTAAACAAATGAATAACAACGAATTTCGCTCTATCCAAATCAAGCCGCTTGAATATCAATCAACTTTAGCTAAACAGCTGTTTTCCCATATTGAAAACCTGCCGTGGGCAATGCTATTACGCTCCGCTTCAGAAAGCCACGTTGATAGTCGATACGATATTTTAGTTGCTCAACCCATCGCCACCTTCGAGACAATCGGTGCAGAAACGACCGTTAATGTTAATGAGACGTGCGAGGTTTCAGACTCTGATCCTTTCGAACTACTCGACCAATATCAGCAACAATTATTGCCTGCGACTAAAGAGCACACTCAGTTGCCATTCGTTGGCGGCGCTTTAGGCTATTTTAGCTATGATTTAGGGCGCAGAGTCGAGACACTTCCATCACTCGCAAAGCGTGATATTGAAGCACCTGACATGGCAGTTGGCTTGTATGAATGGGCTGTTATCGTTGACCACCAATTGAAAACGGCGTGTATTGTCGGTAGCAATATCGATGAACATCATGATTGGCTAATGCAGCAGATGGCTCAATCACACCTATCACATGCGCCCTTTGGGTTAACCACACCGTGGCAATCCAATATGAGCGAAGAGAGCTACGCCACTAAGTTCGATAGTGTTCAAGAGTACCTGTTATCCGGGGACTGCTATCAGATTAACTTAGCTCAGCGCTTCAATGCCCAATACCAAGGTAGTGAATGGCTGGCTTATGACAAGTTAGAACAGTACAACTCAGCGCCCTTTTCGGGTTTTATCCGTTTGGCCGACTGCGCAATCATCAGTGTTTCGCCAGAGCGTTTCTTAGAACTCAAAGACAACGTCATTGAAACCAAGCCAATCAAAGGCACACGACCTCGTTCTGAGGACCCGATGATTGATAATGCCAACGCGCAAGACCTAGCAAGCGCCGATAAAGATCAGGCGGAAAACTTGATGATCGTCGACCTACTTCGTAATGACATTGGCCGAGTAGCAAAACCGGGCACAGTGCATGTACCAAAGCTCTTCGATATTGAAAGCTTCCCTGCCGTGCACCACTTAGTGAGCACGATACGAGCGGACCTTGATGACCAATACTCTGCAACTGACCTTCTGAGAGCCTGTTTCCCTGGAGGCTCGATTACTGGCGCACCAAAAGTTCGCGCGATGCAGATCATTGAAGAGTTAGAACCGCATCGACGTTCAGCGTACTGCGGCAGTATTGGCTACATCAGCCGAAATGGCAGAATGGATACCAGTATTACCATTCGTACATTAGTCGCCGAGAACAACACGCTTTATGCTTGGGCTGGCGGTGGTGTGGTATTTGATAGTGATTGTGCTTCTGAATACCAAGAAACACTGGATAAGCTGAGTCGAATTCTACCGGTACTTGAAGATTGCTAAACCTAGTGTCATTAACTGCGAGTTCCGCGACTTAATGACGAGTTCCGTAGCTTAACGGCTAGCAAAAGTTCGATATAAAAAGAAACCGAAGGATCGTAAGATCACTTCGGTTTTTTAGTCTGTAAGTTAGAGTACATAACTCACAACGCTTTATTCGCGTGTTTAAGCGACCTTCACCGCTGAGACACCCCACTTCTTGAGCATCTCTTTCAGATCGTTGGCGGTGTAAGGCTTACTCAAAATGTCATCCATTCCACACTGAATACAACGTTCGCGTTCTTCCAATGTCGTTCCGGCGGTCAGTGCCACAATAGATTTAACGTAACCCTTCTCTCTTAGCTTCTCTGTTGCTTCAAACCCGTCCATAACAGGCATTCTGCAATCCATGAATACAATGTCGTATTCGTTGTCTGACGCGAGCTCAAACCCTTCGACACCATTGCTTGCGATAGCTGGTTCAATCTCATGTTTACGAAGCATCTGTTGGATGATGATCTGGTTCATCTTAATATCATCAACCACCAGCACTTTAAGTAGTGACAATTCCGCCTCATACTCAAAGCCCTTGGCGACACTATCACTCTCTGCCGGAACATCGACAACTTGAAGAGGAATCGAGATGGTAAACGTCGTGCCTGAACCAACGACACTGGTCACCCCAATATCACCATTCATCAGAGCCACCAGTTTGCGACAAATCGCTAACCCAAGTCCTGTACCCTCATAGTTCCGACTACTTGAGTTATCTGCCTGCGTAAAAGGTTCAAACAGCGTCTTATGCGCCGATTCAGCGATTCCGACTCCGGTATCTTCTACAGAGAAAACAAATTGGTTTTTGTCCCACTCAATATCAACATTCACATGCCCTTCTTCTGTAAATTTAATCGCATTACCTATTAAGTTCACAAACAGTTGTGTGATGCGCTCTAAATCGCCTTGGAAATGGGAGGGAACGTTTGACGTAACACTGATATTGAATTCGAGCTGCTTCTCAATTGCTCGATTGACGAAGATGCTTTCAATCGTGTTTCTCAAATCACGTAGGGCAAATTTCTTTGGAATAAGCTCTAACATCCCTGCGTTAATTTTGCTGTAATCCAATAGATCATTAATGATGGTTCGGAGAAACTCTCCAGATTGGCTCAGGTTGTTCACTATCTCACGCTGAGAGCTATTCAGTTCGGTATCACTGATCAACTCGGCACTGCCTAGTAAGCCATTAAGTGGAGTTCTTAACTCATGATTAATCATGGCCACAAAGTCACGCGTTGCCCTTTCGGACTCTTCCGCTCGTTTACGTGATTCAATATTTCGGTTGATTGCTAGTTGATGGGTTAAGGCACTGCAGATAAGGTCCGTGACCAACAACAGTTGGCTTTGGATAAACTCGTAGTCTTGGTCTAACAACCTGACTCTGACGATTAACGCACCAACTATGACTTTTTCAACCTCTAAGGGCACGGTCAGTAGGTTGTCTTGCCAATGAGGTTCTTGAATGTCTTGCTCTAACACCTCGACAGTCTCATCGCCATAATCATAGGTCTGTAACTGAGGGATGAGCTTGGGAGGTAGAATCAAACGACTGGCTTCGATTAAGTAACTGTTAGTCACGTTGGTCGTTAGTTCAGATAGCATGACATCATCGAGATCATTTCTTAGAAACGCGCGCCCAAAATCAATCAACAGGTTGTCGATTTGTTCTTGGAATTCAATGCGGCGTATATTCGCGTTGGAGCGCTTTTCTAACTGACGCAAAGCAAGCTCAAGCTGTTGGTTAGCCTCGAACAGTTCGAGGCTCTTCTGTTCCAACAATCCTTCAGCCGCTTTCCTTGCCGCGATTTGACGCTTAAGCTTCTTCTCTAGGGCAGATGCCAGATCCATATTACTTTTCTACTTTGAGATTAAACCTAACCACGCTTTGGTCATCATTTTGTGGCGTCATCTCCACCGCGATAGATTCACCGTGGTATTCAGCACATCCTTCAATAAGCCCTAAGCAAACATGAGACATACACCTTGCGCTTTTGTAGTCAAAAACAAGTTGTGCTTCGTTCGTGGTGATAAAACTGAATTCAGGTGGCTCAGCATCTGGATAGAGCTTCTTCACTTCAACATGAATGTAACGCTCTACGTGCTGAATAAATTGAAAGGTGGTATTGCTGTGAGCAAGGCTCGCTTTATTCGGTAATGAGGCCAGTAAGTTCTTAAATACAGACTGCCCAAACACGCGTTGCAAGCTTGCCGCATCAATATCGGTTTTCTTACTCAAGTTGATAATCAACCTGACAAGGTCTTTGTGGTCGTAACTGCCGACCGACGTATAGATTCCTTCATCTTCTGACATTTCTAGAACTTCTTCCAAAAGCTCTAGCCCAAACTTGTCTTCAACAAGCTCTAAAAATTCGGTGAATATGATTCCTTTCATCTCATACCTTTTCTTCTATTTCTTTTTAGAATGGTCCACTAAGTTATTGTTATCAAATTCTTAAACAAAAAATCTACGTTTCGTCACCCAATTTTATGACATCGATAACGCTTACTCGCCTGTATGCACATATTGAATATAGCAAAAATCGTCATTTTGAGGAGATTCATCGGTAAACAGCCCCTCATGACGCCCAATTAATAACTAAAAGAGGGAAAGTGAATGAAGAAAAACTCAATATTGGTAATCAACCCACGGTTATGTCTATAATTAAAATCATAATAATCAATATATTGGCTTGATATGAATAAAGAAAACTTCCTTCAGCAATTCCAACTTAACCCTACCGTTGGCTATCACCCAGAGTCAGTAGAGCGTGTTTCGCACATCAGTGGCGAGCAATTACGTAAAGCGGCAGTGGTGGTAGGTTTAGTTGAAAGAGAAGATGGTTTACATGTCATTTTTACTAAAAGAGCGGCTCATTTAAAGCATCACCCCGGCCAAGTCAGCTTTCCTGGTGGTAAACACGAACTTTCTGACCCTTCTATGCAATTCACTGCACTCAGAGAGCTCCATGAGGAGGTGGGAATTCGATCGGATCAAGTTAAAATTGTTGGGCAATTACCTACATTGAGTACTATTAGTAAATTTTCTGTGACGCCGATTGTTGCCATGGTCGATCCTGACTATGAAGCCATCATTGATGAGAACGAAGTTGCCTCAATTTTTGAGGTGCCCGCTACCTATGTTTTAGACCAAGCCAAGTTACACAGCCACACTGTTAACTTTAAACAAATCAAGCATCGTGTTTTTGCGATGCCCTTCCAAGAGCACCTAATTTGGGGCGTTACGGCGCAAATCATCCAATCACTGCAGCAACATGTAGTGCAACGAATTACATAGAAACTACGTTTTGTTTAATCTCTGTTAACAAAATCCAGACTTTCTATGGAACAGATTTATTAATGCAATTTTACGCAAACGTTTCCCTGGTATAAATCTATACAACCCCGCCTTTCGCATAAATAAAAGTAATACCAAGCATAAACATAAATCACCTGTGGCACGCTATTTTCGTGATCAAAAATCCGTTTTTCGCATATCATGTGACACGCCGTTTCATTACATGATTTAGATCTATTTTTTGCAGAAGAAAATTCTGCAGAATTAGCCCCGACTTATTTCCTGTTCCCAAAAAATGAGTAATTTAACATGAACACAACAACTTCTTCGGCAAATGCCGTTAAAGATTCAAGCAAGTTTAACTATAAAGATTTTACCTGGTGTTTATCACTATTCGGTACAGCAGTTGGTGCTGGCGTACTATTCCTTCCAATCAAAGCTGGTGCGGGTGGTTTTTGGCCATTAGTTATCCTAGCTCTAATTGCGGCACCAATGACTTGGTTCGCACACAAATCTCTAGCTCGTTTCGTACTGTCTGCTAAAAACCCTGAAGCTGATATTACAGACACAGTTGAAGAGCACTTCGGTAAGACTGGCGCAAACATTATTACTTTTGCTTACTTCTTTGCTATCTACCCGATCGTTCTTATCTACGGTGTTGGTATCACAAACACAGTTGATTCTTTCCTAGTAAACCAAATGGGTATGGAATCTATTCCACGTCCTCTTCTTTCTGGTGCACTTATCCTTGCTATGACAGCAGGTGTTGTATTCGGTAAAGAGCTGATGCTTAAAGCAACTTCAGCAATGGTTTACCCACTAGTATTCATCCTACTAGCGCTATCTTTTTACCTAGTTCCTGATTGGAACACTTCAATGATGGACGTAAGCCCAGAATGGTCAACAATGCCTTCTATTATCTGGCTTGCTATTCCAATCATCGTGTTCTCTTTCAACCACAGCCCAATCATTTCACAGTTCTCTAAAGAGCAACGTCGTGTATACGGTGATGACGCAGTTAAGAAAACTGACGCGATCACTGGCGGCGCAGCAATGATGCTGATGGGTTTTGTAATGTTCTTCGTATTCTCTGTAGTTCTTTCTCTATCTCCAGAGCAACTAGCAACAGCACAAGCACAGAACATCTCTGTTCTTTCTTACCTAGCAAACGTACATGAGTCTCCACTTATCTCTTACATGGGTCCTCTAGTAGCGTTCGCAGCGATTACTTCTAGCTACTTCGGTCACTTCCTAGGTGCTCACGAAGGTCTTGTTGGTCTAATCAAGTCTCGCTCTGGTTCTTCAGTAAGCACTATCGAAAAAGCATCTCTAGCGTTCATCGTTGTTACTACTTGGATTGTTGCGGTAGTTAACCCAAGTATCCTAGGTATGATTGAAACAATGGGTGCTCCAATGATTGCAGCTATCCTGTTCCTAATGCCTGTATTCGCGATGCAAAAAGTACCAGCAATGGCTAAGTACAAAACTTCAGCACCTGTACAAATCTTTACAGCTTTATGTGGTCTAGCGGCTATTAGTTCTGTAATCTACGGCGCTCTTTAATCTCAAGCCCTTTTTATAAGATGGCATCCATCTTATATCACGAGATTAGACAAAAAATATAATGATAATAAATGAGCCTCCCTACTCCCCTTGGGAGGCTCTCTTTTTGAGGTAATCGCTATGATTAGTGTATTTGATATCTATAAAATCGGTGTTGGTCCATCGAGCTCACACACAGTTGGACCAATGAAAGCGGGTAAAGAATTTATTGATGACCTACGTTCAATGGGAAAATTGCGCGACATCACTAAAATCACCGTGGACGTATATGGATCACTATCACTGACAGGGAAAGGTCACCACACAGATATCGCAATCATCATGGGTCTTGCTGGCAATACTCCTGAGCGTGTTGATATCGATTCTATTGCTGGCTTCATTGCTCGCGTAGAAGAAACTGAGCGCCTTCCTGTTGGCATGCACTGTCATACAGTATCGTTCCCACGCGATGGCGGTATGAACTTCCACACTAGCAACCTTTCTCTACACGAGAACGGCATGAGCATTCATGCATGGGTTGGTGACGAAGTTGCATACTCAAAAACGTACTACTCAATTGGTGGCGGTTTCATCGTTGACGAAGAGAACTTCGGCAAAGAAGAAGAAAACCCAATCAAAGCACCTTACGAATTCACAACAGCTGAAGAGCTGGTTAATCAGTGCAAAGAAAGCGGTCTTTCTATCAGTACACTGGTTATGAAAAACCAAGCAGCGTTCCACTCAGACGAAGAGTCTCGCACTTACTTCGCTAACATCTGGAAAACTATGCGTGAGTGTATGGATCGCGGTATGAATACTGAAGGTATCCTGCCTGGTCCACTACGTGTTCCTCGCCGTGCAGCAGCACTTCGCCAACAGCTAATGACTTCAGAAAAAACAACCAATGATCCAATGTCGGTTGTTGACTGGGTAAACATGTTTGCTTTCGCAGTAAACGAAGAAAATGCAGCTGGCGGCCGTGTAGTAACGGCACCAACAAACGGCGCATGTGGCATCATCCCTGCTGTATTGGCTTACTACGATAAGTTCATCCAAACAGTGACAGAGAAAGATTACATCCGTTACTTCGCAGCTTCTGGCGCGATCGGTGGTCTTTACAAGCGTAACGCTTCAATCTCTGGTGCTGAAGTTGGCTGTCAGGGTGAAGTTGGTGTGGCATGCTCTATGGCTGCTGCTGGTCTTGCTGAGCTTATGGGTGGTAGCCCTGAGCAAGTATGTATGGCTGCAGAAATCGGCATGGAGCACAACCTAGGTCTAACATGTGACCCAGTTGCTGGCCAAGTACAAGTACCATGTATCGAGCGTAACGGTATTGCTGCAGTTAAAGCAATCAACTCGACTCGTATGGCGCTTCGTCGCTCTTCTGCTCCTACTGTTTCTCTAGATAAAGTTATCGAAACAATGCTAGAAACAGGTAAAGACATGAACGCTAAATACCGTGAGACATCTCAAGGTGGTTTGGCTGTTAAGGTTGTTTGTTAATCATTCTGAATTAATAAACCGATAATAAAAAAGGAACGCCGCGGCGTTCCTTTTTTGTATCTGAAGCTTTTGGAGCTAAAGCTTGGTGACTGATTGATTCAACCGACCAAATTGTTTTGTTAAATCACTTGCGAGATAAGCAGGAAACAACCAAACAGCAGTGAGAACAACATCATTGCGCTGCCACCTTCTGCTCGGTATCGGTCATCAGCAACTTTCATGAAACGCTGTTTGTGGACCATAACCAGAGGAACAAACACCGCTAGGAACACCAAGATGATACCTGCGTAATTCAGTACTTGTAGGAACTTGTCTGCCGCAAGCAATGAACCAGCCAACGGCAAGATAAAGCTAATGCAGTACGTTACCGCTGTATTTTGGTTGAACATGTCTTTGTTCTGGTTGAACAACGCCATCGCCACACCAAAGAAAGAGGTCAACAACGCCAAGCCCGTGAAGGTAGACAGAACGTTACCCACCCAAGGAGACTGAGCCTCAAACGCCGCCATCAAATCTGATACGTTCTCAAAGCTTCTGAATTGCTCTTCACTCAAGTTGCCCACTACCGCAAACAACCAACACAAGTAACACACTAATGGGATCAGAGAACCGATGATCACCATGTTACGCAGCTGTTTGTCTGTCGCTTCGTGGTTGTAAGAAACCAAGGTTGGAATCACCACCATAAAGCCAAAGCTCGTAAACAGGATGGCACTGGTTTTGATTAGGTCAACGTGGTCATGGCTGGTTACCTGCATCAAGTTTTCTTGAGTCATGCTCGGCGCTAAGAAGGCCATGGTTGCAAACAAACTAGCAAGCATCACGAAGAACAATGCTCGATTGAGCTTATCAATCACACCAGTACCACTTGCGACTACTGCGCCAGCAAGCAAGGTAAACACGGTTTGGCTGGTAGTCGCGGTAATTTCGACGCCAAAGTTAGACAGTAACTTACTCAGCAAGTCACCTGCGCCCAGAATGTAAGCCATTAATAGGCAAATCAACAACGCGTATAGCAAGCCGTTGGTAAGCAACTGACCTTGTTTACCCAAGGTTTTTCGGGCAATAGAGTTTAATCCTAGACCGCCACCCGCTTTGATGGTCGCTTCTAGAAGTAGTAATGCTGCGTAAGTCGTACCGAAACAGATCAGTACCATAAGCAGTGTGCCGTAAAGCAATCCGAATTGAGCTAATACCATTGGGATCGCAAGCATACCAGCACCGAGAGCGGTACCAGCGATAATTAGGGAGCTACCCATCATTTTAATATTCATTGTTTTTAACTTATTTGTTTAGTTTTTATAGATGTGAGTCTTCGTTCATCGAGCGGATGACAAAGGAGTTCAGATAGAAATAAAGTTATAAAACGAATAACAATAGGAGCGATAAGCGGTAAAGAAGCGTGCAGAGACGTTGTCGAACAGGGCGTTCAAAGGGGAGCTTGTCTTAAAAGAGGTAAAACGAGAAGCGTGAGTAAGCATTAACTGATGTGGTGAACCTTCCGTAGGTTCAATAATCGGTGATGTAATCTTGAATTTCATGTATGTGTCCAATAAGTCACATTCCATAGTATTTGAAGCAGCGTATCCGTTGCTGCCCTACCTCTATCATAGAGGTCTTTTCATCTTATCGAATGAGCCTCGAAACACAACGCTATAACCACAATTTTTGCTATTAAATTGAACAAAACAACCACTTGGATATAAATTGACCACTAAGTCGTCTAAAACAATAGTCTTTATTGATAAAAGACAAGCGGACAAATACATCGAGCTAATTAACAACCTAGGCTTTTCTAATTATCAGCACAATCAAAACTCGATGCTGCACTTCAATTTTCCCAAAACAACAGTCTGTTTTAAGAACAGCGAGGAGCTTGAAGCGCGTTCCATTTCAACATCAGACACAACACAAACTCGCTACATCACAGAAACATAACCACAACCGGAGTGTGGTCACACAATTCGTTATACCCCATAGGTGGTAGGAATTCTTACTAGTACAGTATTTGCGTCATTATAATTAATAAAAACAAACACCTTATGCGCTCAACAATCACCTTTAAAATCCTAGTGGCCCTCGCCATCGTGTTCACCTTTTTGCTGGCAATATCGACCTATTTCCAATATTCGCAACAAAAGCAACTTGTAAACTCAGTGTTAAGTGAGCAGCTTCACGACAAAGCAAGTAACTACTTCGATAGCCTCAATATGATGATGCTCACCGGCACCATGGCACAAAAAGAGACCCTTCGTCAGAAAGCACTGGCTCAAGAAGGCATTGAAGACGTTCGTGTTTTACGCGCCGACGCTGTCAGCAAGTTATATGGCCCAGGTAATGACAACCAAACACCGGTTGACGATATTGATAAACGAGCGCTAGCGGGCGAAACCGTTATCGAACCTTTTTCTGCTGATTGGGGCAAAGGCTTGGTTATTGCTCTGCCAATGAAGTCGAGTGAAGATTACCGAGGAACCAATTGTGTCGCCTGTCATATGGCACCAGAAGGTGAAGTCTTGGGTGCGATTCGTCTCGAATATAACCTTAACCATGTTAACTCGCTGATTAACACTCAAACCATGGCTGCTATTGGCATTATGGCAGTGATCTCGTTTGCCGGATTTGTCCTTACGATGGGATTAATTCGTAAGATTATCGTGCGCCCGCTGCAACAGACTTCTCGCTTTATGACCCAAGTCAGCAACGATAAAAACCTATCCACTCGCCTGCCGGAACAAAGCAAGGATGAGATTGGCACGCTGGCTAACTCCATCAACTCGTTCATGGGAACCGTATCCGACAGCTTAGAAAAGGTACAAAACACCTCGCACAAACTGAATGCGTCTGCCAACCAACTGACTAGTGTCGCGCAAATTACCGAGCAAGCCGCCAGTGACCAGCAAAGCGAAACCGCCGAAGTGCAACATAATGTCGAAGGAATACAGGCACAGCAAGTCAATGTAGAACAAGCGACTTTAACGGCTTCAGAGCTTATTAATCACACCGCAGATGTGGCATGTAAGAGTGCCAACCAAGCACACGACGCAAGCAGTGAGATAAAAAACCTCGTTAGCAGCATAGAAGAAGTGAAACACAAAATACTGACACTCAATGAGCAAACCGGAGAGGTCTCTTCAATATTGAGTGTGATTCGTGGCATTGCTGACCAAACCAATCTTCTGGCCTTGAATGCAGCAATTGAAGCGGCACGTGCGGGAGAACAAGGTCGTGGGTTTGCGGTGGTGGCTGATGAAGTTCGCCATCTTGCATCACGAACCGCTGAAGCAACAGGCAGTATTGAGTCAATCATTCATCAGTTCCAGCAAGGCAGCGAAGAGTCGCTGACTTCTGCCGATCGCGTTTGCGAACAAGCCCATCAAAGCTCAACCGATATCGACGCACTTTCAATTGAAATGAATGGTGTGGTCGAAGAGATGAAACAGGTGCTGGCTCACGCACAGAATATTCAGCAGCAAACGCAATCCACCACACAAGCGACTCAAGATGTTCAACAAAAGGTTGAAACCATCACCTCTCACGCCAACAACACATCGCAATCCGCGGCTGAAACTCGCAACATCAGCAATGACTTAGAAGAGCTATCTGATCATCTTGAATCGCTGATTAATCAGTTTACTTTGTCGAGTACAAAGAAGAAGTCGTAGATCGCCAACAAAAAAGCGCTCAACAATGAGCGCTTTATCTTCATAGCAACGTCTAATTCAGGCTTTCAGGCTTTAAAAGAACCGTAAACCAAGATTAGTGCGTAATGGAAACCGCGGTTAAGTCTTTATGCTTGTGATACATCGCGTGTTTGACTATCAGGTTCGCACTCACGCTATCCATTCCTGACACTTCAACGTAAGCCCCTTTTTTACGGAAGTTGAACACAACCTTATCAAGCGCCTCGACCGAGGTATTATCTAAGAATGACGCATCCGATATATCGATGGTCACTAAAGAGGTCGCGTTGTCATAATCAAATAAGTCGACAAACGCATCTGACGAAGCAAAGAAGACATGGCCTTTTACTCGGTGAATGGTGTGCATTTCGTTTGTCACGACTTCATCGGATATAAACACCATGGATTTGCTGGCATGTGCATAAAACAGAGCCGACAGCACCACGCCAACCGCAACACCTATTGCTAAATTATGAGTAAACACCACCACCGCCACGGTTGCTAGCATGGTTACATTGGTTGGCAGTGTGTGATCTTTAAGCTCAACAATGGAACGCCATGAGAATGTGCCGATAGAAACCATGATCATCACAGACACTAAAGCCGCCATCGGTATAAGCTTCAACCAATCAGAAACAAACACCACCATTAGCAACAAAACAACCCCAGCGATCATGCTGGACAATCGGGTTAAGCCACCTGATTTGATGTTAATGATCGACTGACCGATCATTGCGCAGCCCGCCATTCCACCAAAAAGGGAAGCCACGATGTTCGCAACGCCCTGCCCTTTACACTCATTGTTTTTATTGCTTTCAGTATCAGTCAGGTCATCGACTATGGTCGCTGTCATCAAGGATTCCAACAAGCCAACCAGAGACAGAGCAATCGAATATGGCAGGATGGTTGCAAGCGTCTCAAACGTGAATGGAATATTAGGAATCAAGAACACAGGCAGTGAATCGGGAAGCTTGCCCATATCGCCAATCGTTCTCACATCTAAGCCGAAGAGCAAACTAATGATTGTCAGGGTAACAATCGCGACCAGTGGAGAAGGTATTGCGCGACCAAACTTGGGGAAATAAGGAAGCAGATAAATGATCGCCAAACCCAAAGCGACTAACACGTAAACGCTTGAAGGGACGTTGATTAATTCAGGAAGTTGGGCCATGAAAATTAGAATGGCGAGCGCGTTAACAAATCCAGTAATCACCGATTTGGAAACGAAATTCATCAGGTTACCAAGCTTGAGATAACCAGCTGCGATCTGAATGACGCCAGCTAGAAATGAAGCGGCGAGTAGATATTCTAGTCCGTGCTCTCTCACTAAAGTGACCATTAGTAGCGCCATAGCGCCTGTTGCACCGGAAATCATTCCCGGACGACTGCCAACCAAAGCAGTGACGACACAAATACAGAACGAGGCATAGAGCCCTACTTTAGGGTCAACGCCTGCAATAATTGAAAATGCGATGGCTTCAGGGATCAATGCGAGTGCAACCACAATCCCAGATAATGAATCTCCTTTAACGTTTGATAACCAGTGTTTTTTTAAATAATTAAGCATGTAATTCTCTTTTACTTGTACAGCCAGTCCTGCCTTGTTGAGACATAATTTGATCGACTGTTTTTCTTGAATGAGCGAGCGCTCGAAAAGTGCGGGTGTAGAGAGAATGCAGGGGTTAAGGCGGCGTAATTAACACGTAGATATTAAACTCCTCTTGTACTTTAGTGGGAAATTAAGAAGGTGATCAAGTCCAAAATGACTGAATCCGCGCCAATATAGAGTGAGTCTCAACACAATCACACTCCCATTATTGAAAACAAAGGTTTCGATTACGCCATGCTCGTTCAGCAGCTCACATAGGGTGAAAGGTAAGGCTGACGCTAAGATCGAACAAAAAACACACCCTCAAACCTATTTATCGTCAGTAGACACAATATTTCTTTCTCCAAGCAAGAATAAAGGTTGAAGCTGTCGGTATGACAGGTAATATGTTCAATCGATTTAAAAAGTTTATACAACTTAATGTTTCGGCTAATTATTGTGCAAATGTATATTTATTTGCAGCAATGCCAGAGACTTTGAGTTGAATTTGTCCCTCAATGGAGAATGAAATCAACATGACTTACGCGCCTGTAACAGACGTACTTGGCGGCAAGCTAGCGGTAGACAGTGAAGTAACTGTTCGCGGCTGGATCCGTTCACGTCGTGATTCCAAAGCTGGAATCTCTTTCCTTGCCATTTATGACGGCTCTTGTTTCGACCCGATTCAGGCCGTGGTTCCTAATAATCTTAATAATTACGAAAACGAAGTATTAAAGCTAACAACTGGCTGCTCTGTTGAAGTAACGGGTAAGATTGTTGAGTCTCCTGCGAAAGGTCAAGACTTCGAACTAGCAGCAACTGACGTTAAAGTTGTAGGCTGGGTTGAAGACGCTGACACTTACCCAATGGCTAAGACGCGTCACTCTATCGAGTACCTTCGTGAAGTTGCTCACCTACGTCCACGTACAAACGTGATTGGCGCAGTAGCACGTGTACGTAACTGTCTATCTCAAGCGATTCACCGTTTCTACCACGAGCAAGGTTTCTTCTGGACTTCTGCTCCGCTTATTACTGCATCTGATGCAGAAGGCGCTGGTGAAATGTTCCGTGTTTCTACGCTAGACATGGAAAACCTACCACGCACTGAAAAAGGCGACGTAGACTTCAACGAAGATTTTTTCGGTAAAGAGACGTTCCTAACAGTATCTGGCCAACTTAATGCTGAAGCTTATGCTTGTGCACTAAGCAAGGTTTACACGTTCGGTCCTACGTTCCGTGCTGAAAACTCAAACACAAGCCGCCACCTAGCTGAGTTCTGGATGGTTGAGCCTGAAGTTGCGTTTGCAGACCTTAACGATGTAGCGAAACTGGCTGAAGACATGCTTAAGTACGTTTTCGCTGCTGTTCTTGAAGAGCGCCGCGACGACCTTGAATTCTTCGCTTCTCGCATCGACAAGCAAGCAATTACTCGTCTAGAGCAATTCGTTGACGCTGACTTCGCACAAGTTGACTACACTGACGCAATCCAAATCCTACTAGACTCTGGTAAGAAATTTGAGTTTGACGTTGAGTGGGGCATCGACATGTCTTCTGAGCATGAGCGTTACCTAGCTGAAGAGCACTTCAAAGCACCTGTTATCGTTAAGAACTACCCGAAAGACATCAAAGCTTTCTACATGCGCTTAAACGACGACGGCAAAACAGTTGCAGCAATGGACGTACTTGCACCAGGCATCGGTGAAATCATCGGTGGTGCACAACGTGAAGAGCGTCTAGACATTCTAGACGAGCGTATGATTGCTATGGGTATCGACCCTGAGCACATGAGCTGGTACCGCGACCTACGTAAATACGGTACAGTGCCACACGCTGGTTTCGGTCTTGGTTTCGAGCGTCTAGTATCTTACGTAACAGGTATGGGTAACGTTCGTGACGTGATTCCATTCCCACGTACACCACGCTCTGCAAACTTCTAATTCGAAACCTATTCGATATTAAAAGTTAAGAACAAACAAAAACCTCCGCACTTGCGGAGGTTTTTTTATGTTCGGAATAAAACGAGTCCAGATGCTTCTGCGTGCCACTATCTGAGACTCATTATTTCAAAAGCTAATCCACATCTTGGTCGATAGCGTATTTTATTGCAAGACCGCAAATTGCCATCATAACGAATGGGATCGCGGCAGTGGTGTATTCCGCCCACGCCATATCAGCGAATGCTTTTGCCAGCAGTACGTGGCCGAGAATAAGCAGAAGCGCACACACAATAGCGACAATAATCAGCTTAACTTCATTTCCCATAGTCATTTTCAACATAACGGTATCTCCAATATTTGGTCTACCGTTATTGAATCACAACTCTTTGGTCAATTAGGCGTACAGTTACCCCACAAACAACCCGTACAGTTGGAATGATTGTCTTTTTTATGAGGGACTTAAGGTTTTACGAGTGCGTAAGTTGATGTGCCAGTTTGCCAAGCCAGATGAGCGCCTGTTCTTTCTCTTCTGTCAGTTCATAAGAGAAGTTCAATCGTATCGCGTTATCCACTCTGCCATGCTCACTAAACAGATCGCCAGATGCAACGCTAATACCTTGTTCGATAGCCAGTTGATGAAACTGTTGGCTGTCGAATTTTTCAGAAAAGCGAATCCATATCAAGTAACCACCAGCCGGCTCTTCAATCTCTATTGAATGCGGAAAGTACTGCTTAATGACATCGATAAATCGCTCTTTCCTGACGACAAGGTTTTTACGCAGTTTACGAAGGTGATTGTCGTAGCTTTCATGCGTTAAGAAATGAGCGACACCAAGTTGAACAGGAGCGCTACTCGATAACGTAGAAAGAAGATGTAACTTTTGAATCGCGTCGTTAAAACGCGTGTTCACAACCCACCCTACTCGATAACCAGGACACAAACTTTTTGAATACGACCCACAAAGCAAGACGGAATCGGTCTTATCGAAGGCCTTTAGTGGCTTCGGCTTATGCCCTTCGTAATAAAGATCGCCATACACGTCATCTTCAATAATGTAGGTTCCATGCTGTTCTGCAATCTCTACCACACGGCGCTTTGCCTGTTCCGACAAACTGGTTCCCGTTGGGTTTTGAAAAGTCGTCATCAGCCAACACGCTTTAACATCTTGGTTTTGTAGCGCGTTTTCAAACTGCTCTATATTCAACCCATTGATTGGGCAAACGTCCACTTCGATCGGGTTAAGCCCGAGCCTCTCGACAGCCTGCAGAGCACCATAGAATGCGGGAGACTCAATCACGACGTTATCACCCGACTTGGTGACCGTTTGCAGGCTCAAGTTGAGCGCCTCCATAGCACCCGACGTAATCACGATGTCTTGATGATTAACCGTGATCCCTTGCTGCAGATAACGCTGTGCGATTTGCCTTCTCAAGGACTCACTGCCCGGTGGTAAATTATTTATCACACTCGCGCCAGTCATCTTCCTACCCGCGCTGGCAAGGTTTCGAGTCAAGGTAGGTAACGGGAAAAGGTCGGGATCTGGGAATGCAGAGCCGAAAGGAATCACACCTTCGGCTGAACTCGACTTCAAGAAATCAAATAAGCGGTCATTAATGGCTTTCTTTTCACTAACGAGTGGCTGTGCGTAGTCAACGCCGTCCAGCCTTGGCGCTACAAAGTAGCCCGACTGAGGTTTAGCGATGATCCACCCTTCGCTTTCTAGCAACTGGTAGGCTTGTAAGACAGTACTATTGCTGACGTTGTAATTTCGACAACTCATGCGTACCGAAGGGATCTTCTCTCCGGATCGCCACGTATTGTTGGCTATCTGAGTTCGAATATCCTTTGCAAGCTCTTCATAACGCGCCATCTAATTGTACTACCTAGAGAAATTCTGTGAGCCGGTGATTTTATCACTTACGCAAACAACTATTGCTGCTATCCATATGATCGCACCTAATTTCCACAATAGTGTGAATTGGTTCACAGATAACTTTGTAAGCTTTGCTAAGTTTGTACCCAAGGTAGGAGCTAAGTTGGCTTTCTACCTCAATAATTTGATGTAACCCAAAAACATGCGAGATAACAATGAAAAAAATAGAAGCAGACCAATTAAGTTATAAAGGAGAGTCAAACGGTGTTCACAGTTGGACAACACCGAGCGGTCAGCCATATTACTGGCACCCAGATTGGCTCCATATTGCTGAAGATGCGACAGGCTCACATCCAAAGCAAAAGATCGATGTCGAACAAGACCAAGCACCAACGGAAAAACACGCGGTGTCTGCTATTCTGAAACACATCAACCAATGGGCTGCAGACAAACTAGCGTCTCACCCTGAGATTGAAACCGGCTCAATCGAAGCTGAAATCAATCTCAAAAAGTAACGGGGTAAAGTAGATAGCAAACTCAATCACTCGCGATTCTAACCAGTACACAGACTGAATAGCCTCGAACCTCGACCGAGGCTATTCAAGTATCTTCATAAAAATGCTGCAATAACCCCCACCTAGCTAACAAATCTCTAACACAAACCAGTTTCTTGTATCAATCCACGAAAGCTATCGATAGAATTTCCGGTCTTATTCACGTCACTTATGCTAATCATTCGCAATTTTAAAGTCGTGAATCAATGAATGCGTAAATCTAATAAGAATGAGAACAAAGGCTTACCGATGGATACTTCAAATTACAATCAATCGCTAACGACTAAGTTATATGTAATTGCTGGCGTGCTGTTTGGCACCTATGGCAGTCGGGTGTGCCCTATGCTCGATAGCTTAACGACGTTAGAGATTTTCACACAAGTCAGTATTGTGTTTATCTTATTATGGCTCGCACGTCGTTACCCATTGGCGCAACATACCTTGGTCAAGCAAGGCCGATTCGCGCAACTCGATACCCTGCTATTTTTTGCTGCAAGTGTGCCTTTCGCGCTCTACTACAACTTAAGCTATGAATTCACCATAGATAGTAATTTGAAGGTGCTGTTTGGCATGAGTCTATTCGGCTTCTTTACCGGAACCATTCTTCAATTGAATGCCAAGCTCAGCCAAATGGATAAAATGGAGACGACTGGACAATTCGACTTCCAACTGGTTGGTGAAAGAAGTTCACTGGTCAAGCAGATGATAGGCTTGGTTATCGTGCTTCTGGTAACACTGACGACTATGTTGACGATGATTGCTGTCAAAGACATCTTCTGGCTAGAACACAACCCTGACCGCTTATTGGATGGCACCGGCAAGATCAGCGTGATCAAAGAGTTTATTTATTTGGCTGTGGTACTGGGTGGCTACGCGATAACCATCATGACGCTTTGGAGCAAGCTAATTAAGCGTATTCTCCTAAGCCAAGAGCACGCATTAAACAAAGTCACCAATGGCGAGCAAGGCGTTCGCTTACCTATTTTCGGCTACAACGAGCTTGGATCAATGGCATCTATGACCAATACCATGCTTGATAGCCTTGAAACCGCGCAAAACGAAGTGAAAACCACACGTGACGTGGCCATTGTGAGCTTATCGGCATTGGCTGAATCTCGAGACAATGAAACGGGCGCACATATCCTAAGAACTCAAGAGTACGTCAAGGTGCTCGCACAAGAGCTCAGCAAATCAGAAACCCACTCAAGCTTGTTAACTCCAAACTACATCGAGTTGCTCTACAAATCTGCGCCTTTGCACGACGTGGGCAAAGTAGGTGTTCCTGATAGTGTGTTATTGAAGCCGGGCAAATTGACGGACGAAGAGTTTGAGATAATGAAAGGTCACCCCGCGATTGGGGCTGAAGCGTTATCTATTGCAGAAAAGCAGTTGGGAAGTAGCTCTTTCTTAAGAGTCGCAAAGGAGATATCTCTCACTCACCACGAGAAATGGAATGGCAGTGGTTATCCTAATCAGTTGTCTGGTGAAGATATCCCGTTATCTGGCCGTTTGATGGCGTTGGCCGATGTTTATGATGCGCTAATATCGAAACGCGTTTACAAGCCAGCCTTTACTCATGAACAAGCCAAACAGATCATCTTAGAGGGCAATGGGACGCATTTTGATCCGCAAGTTATCCAAGCTTTTCTAGCAGTTGAACCAGCGTTTGTTTCAATTGCCGCGACCTACAAAGATGGCAAAAATGTAGCCAGTGAACTCGAGCGCGAAAGCTTTATTGCTCAACCAGCGTAATCTATTCAAAAACCACTAACTTCTTGCACTCTATAGGTTAATCCGTAGGGTGTTTTGTTATCAAATACCCTCTTTAGTCAATAAATCTGATTGAAATGGATTTTTTTTAGCCTTTCTGTTCACTTCGTATTGTCTTAAAAATTCCATACAGGTATAACTACCCATAGATACTATCCCCTCTCAATTGACATGGATGAAGATTATGTTTGAAAAAGTGTTAGCTGCTCCCGCCGATCCTATCCTCGGCCTTACTGAAGAGTTTAAAAAAGACTCTCGTGCAGAGAAAATCAACCTTGGTGTTGGCATCTACAAAAATGAAGATGGTCAAACGCCTGTACTTAAAACAGTAAAGAAAGCAGAAGCTGCACTTCTTGAAAACGAAAAAACCAAATCTTACCTAACGATTGAAGGTACGGCTGAATACGGTCTAGCGGTTCAGAAACTTCTTTTCGGTTCAGACGCAGAGATCGTTGCATCTCAACGCGCTAAAACAGCACAAGCTCCAGGTGGTACAGGTGCACTTCGCGTAGCGGGTGAATTCATCAAGCGCCAACTGGGCGATGTAAAAATCTGGATCAGTAACCCAACTTGGGCAAACCACAACGGCGTTTTCGCTGCTGCGGGTATCGAGACAGCTCAATACAGCTACTACAACGCTGAAACAAAAGACAAAGACTTCGCAGGCATGGTTGCTGACCTAGAGAAAGCTTCTGAAGGCGATATCGTTCTTCTTCACGGCTGCTGTCACAACCCAACAGGTATCGACCCAACAACTGAAGAGTGGGAAGTTCTTGCTAAGCTGGTTGCTGAGAAAAAACTGCTGCCTCTATTCGATTTTGCTTACCAAGGTTTTGCAAAAGGCGTTGAAGAAGATGCTGCTGGCCTACGTATTTTTGCTCAATACAACAAAGAGATCCTTGTTGCTAGCTCGTTCTCTAAGAACTTCGGCTTGTACAACGAGCGTGTTGGTGCATTCACTCTGGTTGCAGAATCTGCAGACGTAGCAACAACAGCGTTCTCTCAAGTTAAGAGCATTATTCGCTCTATCTACTCTAACCCACCAGCGCACGGCAGTGCTGTCGTTACTCACATCCTTGGTGATGCTGATCTACGTGCTGAATGGGAAGCAGAAGTAGCAGAAATGCGTGACCGTATCCAAGAGATGCGTGAGCTATTCGTAACAACACTGAAATCTGAAGGTGTTGATGCAGACTTCACATTCATCGAACGTCAAAACGGCATGTTCTCTTTCTCAGGTCTAAGCAAAGAGCAAGTAACTCGCCTAAAAGACGAATTCGCAATCTACATTGTTGGCTCTGGCCGTATCAGTGTTGCTGGTATGACTAAGTCGAACATGGGTCCTCTATGTAAAGGTATCGCTGCGGTTCTTTAATCGTAAAGTGAAACCTGTATTTACAGACCAGAAACCTGCTCTTGCAGACCGATAGATATGCAAAAGCCAGCAATTAAGCTGGCTTTTTTGTGTCTCGACTTTCAGGTTTAGATACTTTGTAAGTTAATACTCTAAGAAAAACTCTACACCCAACTCATTGGTTCGTTCGCTACGAATTTTACCTTCACCATCTCGATGTTGGTATGACCCACCAATCGCAAACTTGTTGGTCACTAGATAACGTAAACCTAAGTGATAGATCTCTTCATCAAACAGGTCACTTCGGTTCACTTGCACACTGCCATTGGCAATCCAACGTTTCGCAAAGCCATAGTTAAGCTCAGCTTTTACCCCTTGGATGAACTCAGTGTCTGAAGATTCAGTTTGGTTGGTGTCATTATTTTCAACCTTACCCTTAGTGATACCAAGCAGGTAGTAAGCCACTATATCTAAATCTTTCTTAATGCTGTAACGGTAACCAACACCTGGCATCAGCGTATCAATTCGAGTTGTGGTGTCATCAGGGTGAATAAAGCGTGCGCTGTAGTCTCCCAGCAACAACCAATCATCCGTCATCGCGTAACTGACGCCTAATCCATACGACGAGGCATTGTTATTACTGCCTGCATCTTCATTTAAACTGCCCGAATGCGCCGTGGCATAAATATGGTCGTAATCCAAAATATCCACCGCGTTAGTGTCCGCCCACAAACTTGGAGAAAACATAAAAACCGCAGATACAAAACTAAGCTTCCACTTCGACATTCCTATCATCCTTAAACTGTCACTCCATTAATTGAAAGGTTAGTCTATCCATAAGACTTTAAAAAGGTTTTAGCTCACAGATTGATTTGTGACGGCAAAATATTATCAAATGTTGTACCATGAAATCATACAAACCAATGGATGATCATTATGGATGCTGAGTTATTAGAGATTCAAAACTTTCTGGCACAATACCCCCCTTTCACAGAACTCCCTGAGGAGATGTTGGCGAAAGTGACCAGTAGCGTGGAAATTTCTTATTACCGCCAAGATACCCCTATCATTCACTTTGGTGATCAAATTCATGACTTATACATCGTTCGAAGTGGCGAAGTCGAAGTCTACCGTCGTAAAGGCGAACTCTATAACCGCCTGGATGAAGGTCACCTGTTCGGTCAAATGGGCCTACTGACCAACAACAAGGTGCGTTTCCCAGTTAAAGCGACTGAAGACACCCTACTCTACTGTATTCCTGAGCCTATCTTCCAAGAGCTCTACGACAACTACGACTCTTTTGCCGATTTCGTAGAAGTAGAAGATAACGCACGACTGCGCCAAGCCAACTCAGACAGCAACGACGCTAACGACCTAACAACATCCAAGGTTAAAACGCTACTGACCAGCGAAGCGCCAATGATCGAAAAAACGCGCACGATTCAGCAAGCTGCGACCATGATGGCACAAGATAATGTTTCCTCTTTGCTGATCATCGACCCAGATATCGTTGAAGATGATGAAGATGACTCAACACCCGTGATTGGCATCATCACCGACCGAGATTTGTGTACGCGAGTCCTCGCCGAAGGTCTCGATCCATCGGATGAAGTATCCAGCGTAATGACACCAGAGGTTATCTCACTCGACCATAATGCTTACGTATACGAAGCTATGATGACCATGCTTCGCTATAACGTGCATCATTTACCAGTACTCAAAGATAAGAAGCCGATTGGTATTATCGAAGCGACCGATATTGTTCGTTACGAATCTCAAAACTCGCTGTTATTGGTAAGCAGCATCTTCCAACAACAAAGCATTGAAGATCTAAAGGTGCTTTCCGAGCAAGTGAAAGACAGCTTTGTGCGCTTAGTTAACGAAGATGCCAACGCCCACATGGTGGGTACTGCAATGTCGGTAATTGGTCGTAGCTTTAAGCAGCGAATTATCGAACTGGGTGAAGAGAAATTGGGCAAGGCGCCTATTCCTTACTGTTTCCTCGCACTCGGCTCTATGGGGCGTGATGAGCAGTTGCTGGTTACAGACCAAGATAACGCAATCATTCTTGATGATACCTACGACGAGAAAAAGCACGGTAAGTACTTTGAAGAGCTATCGACCTTCATTTGTGATGGCTTAGACCAATGTGGCTATGTGTACTGTACTGGTGACATCATGGCAACTAACCCAACGTGGCGTATGACTCGTCGCCAATGGGAAGAGTGCTTTGCCGATTGGATTGATGATCCAAACCCGAAAGCCCTGTTGAATGCTTCAATCTTCTTTGACTTAGATGGCGTTTATGGTCGTCTAAAATGGGCCGAGCAATTGAACAGCTTTATTGTTCGACGCGCACGTAAGAACAATCGCTTCTTGGCGTGTCTTGCACGTAACGCACTCAACCGTACACCGCCGCTCGGTTTCTTCAAAGATTTCGTGATGGAGAAAGATGGCCGTCACAACAACTCTATCAACCTTAAGCGTCGTGGTACTGCGCCACTGGCCGATTTGATTCGTGTTCACTCGCTCGCGGTAGCGTCTCGCTCTAAGAACTCGTTCGAACGCTTAGATGACATTATCGACGCTGGTATTCTGCCAAAAGGCCGAGCTCAAGATTTGAAAGATGCGATGGAGTTTATCTCTCTGGTTCGTATTCGTCACCAAGCACACGATGTCGACAACAACATCGAGCCTGATAACAACATCGAGCCAGAGAACCTGTCTGACTTCGAACGACGTAACCTAAAGGATGCATTCCAAATATTAAGTAATGCGCAAAACTTCCTTAAGTTCCGTTATCAAGCCAGCAACAAGTTTAAGTAGGGCCTATGAACAAACTATTCAGATCACCTGCGGTCGATTGGCCATTTAAGTTTGCTCAGAAGCTAGAACGAGCGAGAGACGAGCGCTTAAAGCACTTTTATAGCCAGCCTCTTCCTGCGCCTGATACGCCACTTTCAGAAGTGATGTTCTTGGCTGTCGACTTTGAAACGACGGGGTTAAACCCAAACAAAGACGGCATCATTACCATTGGTTTAGTGCCATTTACGCTCAATCGTATCTACTTACGACAAGCCAAACACTGGACGCTGAGACCCAAACAGAAGTTGGAAGAAGAGTCTGTCGTGATTCATGGCATCACTCACAATGACATCATTGATGCGCCAGACCTTAGCGAAGTGTTGGGAGAGATCTTAGAATCAATGGCGGGACATATCCCAGTGGTTCACTATCGTCGTATCGAACGTGACTTCTTAGATAACGCATTAAAAGTGAGGTTAGGTGAAGGCATTGAGTTCCCAGTCCTCGACACGCTGGAGATTGAATCTCAGATCCAAAATAAACTGGCTGGCGGCTTGTGGAATAAGCTAAAAGGTAAGAAGCCGGCTTCAGTGAGACTGGGTCAGAGTCGTCGTCGATACCATCTGCCCGACTACACGCCGCATCATGCATTAACTGACGCTATTGCGACCGCTGAGCTACTCCAAGCGCAAATTGCTCATCACTTTGACTCTGAGATGCCTCTGAAGAGTTTCTGGCTCTAGCTGAGTTACGTAGGCTAAATACAAACACAAAGCCCATCAACTTCCATTGGTGGGCTTTTTCATTTTTATCGTCTGTGTTTAAGCAACGGTTGGCCCGACTAAGCGCATTTCCCATAAGCGTTTAAACATATTATAACGTCACACCGCAGCAGTTCCGCTCTAATGGACGTCGAAAATCGTGATCGCTATTTGTCAGCGTGATTGGCATTATTACTTCCCAACCACAGACAACGTTTGGTAATAAAGACGCTTTTGCTGATACATATTCTCATCAGCGACTGAGAACAATTGCTCAACGTCTGTTGAATCACTAGAGGCTGCACCAATCGAGAATCTGACAGGAATAGAGATACCCGCTTTAGTCTCGATTGCCTGTTGCTCCTGAGCAATGTACAACTGCTCAGTCATCTTTGCGACATTGAGCGAACTCGACTCACCAGACGTTAAGGTAAGCACCGCAAATTCATCTCCACCCAAACGGTATAGATTACTGGCAGGTGTCAATTCGTGGCTGATTACGTCTACGCAGCGCTGTATCAGCTCATCCCCGATCTCATGCCCATGAACATCATTGGTCGTTTTCAAGCCATTGATATCAATAATGATCAAAGAAATCTGATTTTGATTGTCGTTAATGCTGCGTTTACTGAATTCGAGATCTTCATTAAAAGCTTTACGATTCAAACAGCCAGTCGGCATGTTAATCCGTGTAATATTTTCGAGCTCTAGCCAACCAGCTAACTGTTTTTGGTACATGTCAAAAATCAGAAGATCTTCTTCACTGAGGACATCAAATGAACTTGAACAAAAATACCCGATCGCCGTCCCCTGTGAGTCACAGAGTATCAGGTCAGCCTCGCCAGTCCGGTTAAAATGAAACTGAATCGAATGTTGAACAAGTAATGTCTTTAACTCTTGATCGACCATTTGAGGAATCAACCGATATTCAGCCGCGTGTCTTGATGATGCAAACTGAACGATCTTCAAAATACGATGCTTCTGGGATTCTTCACGCGCGAGCGAATTAGTTAACTTGCTGGTTTTCTCTTCGACTAAGTCCTCTAGCTGAACATTAAATCTTTCGAGTTTATCGTTACTTTCGGTAAACTCACGGACTTGATATTGTATGCGACCCCACAAGGTTTCCAATAAACGACTCAGCGTGACGAACTCTGTAAAACGATGTTCATCCACACTATGAGTCGGTGACTGGTTATGCGAATACGACGTAACAGATTCAGCCAACAAGTTTAACTGCCCTGAGAACCAGCGGCTTAGGAACAGAGCAAACACAATCGAGATGGCAAGCGTCGCCACCAATATTCTGACAAAGACCACCTGAGCTTGTTGCATCTCTAATAAACGCTCACTGTCGGAAATATGATGTTTGACGTTCAGTACCAATTTGTCGGTAAAGAATGTGCTGTCGATAGAGATAATGTTCGCACTTTGTTCAGAAGATTGAGCATCCGTTGAATCAATATAGTTAAACTCAACCGACTCATTTTGATAAAGGAAAGGCGTCACTTTAGTCTTAAGTCTGTCATACCCCATAAGAACCACAAGATAACCCTGCGGCGTGTATGTAGAACCTTCTATCAAACGATAAGGTAAAATCGGCGCGACAAAAGCGATACCTGCAGCGGCATTATCCGCCACTTCAGTTTCGGTAAACTCGGTGTGGAACAATTTCCCTTGCCCATAAACCGATTGAGGACGCTTCAAGCTTTCTAATAACTGGCTCTGCTCAAAATGGTACAAGCTGCCTTTGCTGTCATAAATGGGCTTCCAGTTTTGGTCCAGAATATAAGTCGCGGACACACTCTCCGCTAGCGCATTGAAGCTATCCATCTTGTCCCAAACAACACTCGAGAAAAAGATATTACCACCCGCTTTAATCAATGATCGGTCATGCGAATACCATTGAGTTAGGCTCACCGTTGATGACCACTGCATCAAGCGCTTTTTTCTCATAGCGTTGGGTATCGACCCAAGCATCAGGAAGCGTCGCTAAATCGATATATTCAGTTAGACCTAAGAAGTCAGAAGGAACCCAGATGGCGTCGGGAAAGGTATTGTCTCTAGGATCAGCAACAAGCAGTTCAGAACGAATACTGTTGACGTCAAACGAACGAATTTCTACACGATGATCAGTCATCGCTTCGATATGTTCTTTTACATAATCGGCCGTTTCATAATTAATACCAGCCCATATTTCAAGTGTGGACGAACAAGCAACGGCCGGAAATAGCATCGCAAATAGACTCAATAACCTCACACTTGGTTCCTTGTGGTAAAAATTAGACGTTGGATTTTAATCGCCCATCAATAAACCGGGCGATGCGGCTTATCGCTCACTGCTCATGATTAGAGACCTAGCTTTGGGCGACACGTTATATAGTAAAAAGTGCCTAAATAACAGTTGATACTCTCGCTTTAAGAGAAAGGTCTGCTCATTCTGATACATCCGTCATATCTCTGGATGACTGTTCTTACAATAAATCAACATACCATACCCTTTATTATTAACGACAAAAAAAATGCCGCAAAAGCGGCATCTATCTCGTTCGGTGCATTCGACACAATAAAAATCAAATAAGCAATTTATCAGTCAAAGCCCTATCATCGATTAAGCGTATTTCTCTTCGAAATCTTTCATGAAGCTAACCAGCGCTTGAACGCCTTCCAGAGACATTGCGTTGTAAAGTGAAGCTCTCATTCCACCTACTGCTCTATGGCCTTTCAGTGATTTCAGACCTGCAGCATCAGCCAATTCTAGGAACTTGCCATCTAACTCAGGTTTCGCCAGTTGGAACGGCACGTTCATTCTAGAACGGTTTGCAGTGTGAACATCGTTTTTGTAGAAAGCTGAGCTATCGATTGCATCGTAAAGCAGCGCTGCTTTCTCTTTGTTCACCAACTCCATCGCTTCAACGCCACCTTGAGCTTTCAGCCACTTGAACACAAGGCCTGATAGGTACCAAGCGTACGTTGGTGGTGTGTTGAACATTGAGTCTTTTTCAGCAAGTACTTTGTAGTTCAGAATACTCGGCAACACGTCGTTTGCGAGTTCGAGTAGATCATCACGTACGATTGCAATGCAGATACCCGCTGGGCCAATATTCTTTTGCGCGCCCGCGTAAATAACACCATACTGAGACACGTCGATCTTACGAGACAGAATGTTAGATGACATATCCGCTACGATTGGCTTATCCGTTTGAGGAAGTTCGCTGATTTCAATACCATCGATGGTTTCATTTGGACAGAAATGTACATACGCTGCTTCCGGGTCGATTTTCCAATCTTTAGCTGGAACAACCGCTGCTTTGCCATCAATTGACGTCTTCGCGTTGAATACATCGATTTCGCAATATTTGCTCGCTTCAGTCACTGCGCTTTCTGCCCAGTAACCCGCATCGATGTAAGTCGCTTTCGTCGCATCACCTAAAAGGTTTAGAGGAACAGCAGCGAATTGAGCACGAGCGCCCCCCTGACAGAAAAGAACTTTGTAGTTGTCTGGGATGTTCAGAAGATCACGTAGGTCCTGTTCGGACTCGTCAGCAACTTGAATAAATTCCTTGCTGCGATGGCTGATTTCCATCACGGAAGTCCCTAAACCATTCCAATCAATAAAGTCCGCTTGCGCTTGTTTCATTACCGGTTTAGGCAGTGCAGCTGGGCCAGCACTGAAGTTGAATACGTTATCTAATGTAAGTTCCATGGGGATGATTGCTCCTGCTAAATAATAACTATGCAAGTAATACCATGTTTTACCCAACATAAAAACAACAAAAGAGGTCTTAAGACCTCTTTTGTTTTGTACCGTATAAAATGTTTAAGCTTAACCTGCTAAATCACCCTATCAGTATTCACGCCTGCTCTGTTTATTGAACAAAAACCGGCATAAGTAGAGCGATTAATGGAATTTCTTGTCCATTTTCGAACACTAGGTTTCCATTTTCTAAGTCAGCGCTGATTTCATAACCACTGTCTGTTTCCTTGATCATTTCCATCACAAGCAATTCATCGATACCTTCACGGATGAATGGATACTCTTCAACAAGTTCATTTGAGAAGCTAGAGTGAACGTTGCCCGTTAATGCAGGCATGATCATCGAAGGGTTGCTGCTGATGTTTTCGGTCCCTTCCGGCACGCTCACCAACCACTTAGATTCGAACTGTCCCTTACCTAACTCTAACGACATGTTGTTCATTGAAAGGTCGAAACCTTTAGCAAACAGGATATCGATAAATGGAATGATCTCTGCAACGTCTTCTTGCGTCATCACAGGATTAGATTGGTAAATCTCAAAGATTTTCTCAAACGACTCGCTATCCAACTTCGACATTTCAAAATCGACGTTTAGGTTGTTCAACTGGCCTTCACTGGTCTCGATGTTTGCGATATCCAGCTTGAGGTTGCTGCGCAGACGCTTAGTTGCTTCATCTAGATGTGATTCAAAATCGTACTTAGAATTTTCAATGGTCATGAAAGGCTGCATTGCAGAATCTGAAACCAAGAAGCTATCGATAGTAAAATTCTGAGTACCTAACCAGTAGCCTTTCGCTTGTTGGCCTGAACCCACACCTTTCAGATTAGACAGCGTTACCTCTTCACCGGTTTCAAAATCAATTTGAACTGAAGGGATTGAAAGCTCGTAATCAACTTGGCCTAAAACAGTCACATGGCCAGAAAGATTCGATTTAGTGATCGAGACCGAAGTCCCATTCTCATCAGAACCTTGGTGATTGAACTGGCTTAACTCAAAGTTAAAGTCAGTGTTGCCGTTTAGCTCAGTACTAGTGGTCAGAGTTAAAGGCAGAATATCGGTATTCTCAAACGTCGACAGTGCATTTAGACTCACCAAACCATGGCTAACCGCACTATTTATGACAAACTCACTCGGCAACCCATCAATCGCAAGTTGCTCTTTCAGGTTTTCATCTATCACAGTTAAACGAGTGGTTACGTTGGAAGACAAGTAACCTCTATCGTATTCCACGATCTCAGCTTGAATGCTTGAATTGTTAAGCTTTGCAACGCCATCGGTAATCGCATTTTGTCCAATTTGCCCAACCGCTAGCGGCCAACAAAGTGCCAGTGAGATTGCTCCGCCAATAGCACCAATTTTTCTTAACTGTTCCATGAGTTCTCTTTCTACACGTGTCTATTTTTTTTAGTCTAACCCATCAGTAGCAAACAAGAAACATTGAGTTAAATCAGTCTATTGCTCGATACTTCGATTGCCTCAATAAATTAACGGCTAGCTCTCATCCTTATTCGGCGGTTCTTGCTAGGCTAAAGACGTCGCTACTATTAAGGTTGAGCTGTGAATCAATACGCTGTTATCTGTTTGGACAATAATCCGGTTAGCATTGAAAGAATACGTTCGGAGCTGGCTCCGTTGGCTTCTGTATTCGATATTTATACTGCCGAGAACATAGAAGACGCACATCACGCATTAGAAGATATTCATGATCACAACCAAACCGTTGCCTTGGTGATCACTCATCATCATTCTGAATTTAATGGCGTGCAATTCCTGATTGAACTTCAACAGCTGCCCCATAGTAATACCGCAAGAACGATATTAGTCAGCGCTTCGTCAGACATTCAATCCATTTTAACCGCTGTGAATGAAGGTAGGCTCAACCACTGTTTAACCAAACCGGTTCAAGATCAGGTTCTGTTCAAATCAGCGCAAAAAGAGCTGACCTCTTTTGTTATCCAATACGACTCAGAAAACCTGCTCTCTTACAGCGATGCATTGGATCAACAACGCTTACTCAGAGCGCACATTGAGCAAAAGATTCACTCTTTCCAATCGGGTTTCATTCACGACTACCACCAGCTTTCTGATAATGCCCTTGCAGAACGTGTCGTCAGTGCCTTACAAGATGTGTTTTCAAAAGATGACAAAACTAAGGCCATTCGTGACTATTCCCCCGAGCATCTACTCACTGTGGAAGGCGAAGACAATCGCTTTTTATGGCTGATCATTGAGGGTGAAGCAGCTCTTTATAAGAAAGATGAACTTGGGCAACAGCGGGAAGTGGTACGTCACTCCAAAGGGAACATTGTTGGCGGGATGTCATTTGTAACAGGCGAGCCTTCGTTTTCTACGGCGATCACCCTAACGCAGACTCGCGTTATCAAACTGGATAAAGATAGCTTTGCTCAGGTGATGCATTCAAACAATACCCTGCTGCCTTTATTTACCAATCTATTGCTCCGTCATTTTAATCGACGTTTGCAACGCAGCATCACCAATAAGATCAAACTGCAGCAGACACTAGAATCATTAGAGTCTGCACATCAACAACTGATCGAGAAAGAGAAAATGGCGATGCTCGGGCAGCTAGTCGCGGGAGTCGCACATGAGCTGAATAACCCGATTGCTGCCATATTAAGAAGCATCGAAACTCTGTCAGACCATCTCGACCAAATATTGGCAAACCTATCCGTTCCAGAGTCCAATAAAGGGACTGACGTACTGGCACATTCAAAGTTAGCTAAGCCACTATCAACAGCCCAAGAAAGACAGCTCGTAAAGCATCTTACGTCGACGATTAATGACCGTGCTTTAGCAAAAAAAGCCGTGAGACTAAACCTAAGCCAAGACTCTACGGTTCTAAACACATTAAAGGCGTCCCCTGTCGCAGGCAAAGAGCTGCTCAATGACTTAGAGCATTACCATTATGTTGGAAACTCTATCCGCTCAATTCAAGTGTGCAGCAAGCGTATTGCCGATATGGTCAAAAGCTTAAAAAGCTATGCTAGAGAAGATGAAGAAGTTCGCCACTACACAGATATCCACGAAGGGCTTGAAGATACCTTAGTGATCTTCGAAAACAGGCTTAAACACCACCAACTCGAAAAGCATTACGATACCGACTTACCGCCTTTATTGTGCCAGTCGCTCTCGCTGCAACAAGTGTGGACCAACCTTATCTCCAATGCGCTCGATGCCCTATCTGAACGAGGAAAAGTGACCATCACCACTTCTCAACAGACAAAAGGCGACGACGCGTTTCTTGTGGTGCAAATCTCCGATACTGGCCACGGCATTGCCAAAGAAGACATCAACACCATTTTCAACCCAAATTTCACGACTAAAAAAGAAGGCAACTTTGGTTTAGGGATTGGGTTATCCATTTCTCAACAAATCGTTTCGGCTCATCAAGGGTTTATTTTGGTGGAGTCAGAGGTAGGCAGCCATACAAACATGCAAGTGTGGCTTCCATTCAAACAAGAAGGAGCACCTCATGAATAAGTACCTAATTTTATGTGTCGATGATGAACCTGAAGTTCTCAATAGTGTCCTTCAGGACTTGGCGATATTTGAAGAGAACTTTCTGGTTGAAGGTGCAGAGTCGGTCGATGAAGCCAAGCAAGTAATCAAAGAAATGGGACAAGATGGTATTAAGCTCGCGTTAATCTTATGCGACCACATCATGCCAGAAGAAACCGGCATTGATTTTCTGATCGAACTCAACCAACACGACGCTACTAAACCAACGCGTAAGCTGTTGCTCACCGGGCAAGCTGGGCTAGAAGATACCGTCACAGCCATTAACAACGCAGCACTTGATTTCTATATTTCAAAACCTTGGCAAGGCGACCAACTGAGAGACACGATTACTCAACAATTGACTGACTATGTCATTGCCAACGACAAGCAATTGCTTAACTGGACTTCGATCTTGGATACCGAGCGCATACTGACTTCAATGGCGGATAAACGCACCAGTTTTGGTGAATAGCACTGATTGGTTAATGGATACTGAGAAAAGCGGCATCCGATATAAGAACCGTCCGAATGCATACAAATTTTGGATAATTCGCTCGTCTATTTTTCTCATTCGCCCTAAACATGAGATCTCCGTTACATACTGATCCTTAATTTGCTTGTTTTTTAACTAAATGAGTAAGGTTTTACATTTTAAAGGATTACTTTTCCGTGAGTTAGATTAAACTGTCTCAATGTTTATGGTTTGCCGATTTGTCTCAAACCAAAGGAATTAACACTAATATAGGTTTACGGTCGTTATGCGCAAAATTCTACTTACTACCGCTATGCTATTGGCTTCTGGTCAAGCACTAGCTGTTGATGAACAACCACAGGTAATGAGCAACTTTAACTATGATTACTTTGAAGCACGTATCGGTGCTAGCCCAGTAACATTTGGTGGTGCGTTCAGTAAGTCCATTCACCCGAACGCTCACGCTATAGCACGTATCGATTCAGAATTTGAAAGCGATTACGACTCAGCTGTAGGTCTTGGTTTCCACGCTCCATTAAACAACTGGGCAGACCTAACAGGTGAAATGCTAGCTCGTATCGTTCAACCTGAGAACTCAAGCTCTACTGATATCGGTATGGAAATCAACATTGGTGTTCGCCAATGGCTTGGTCCACAACTAGAAGTTGGTGGTAAAGGTGGTTACGTTTCTATCGATGACAACGATGATTGGACAGGTTCTGTTTACGCGCGTTTCCACTCTACAGAGCTTTTCTCTCTAGGCGCTGAAGCTCGTATTAACGACTTCTACGGTGACCAACTTATGTTCACTGCTCGCTTCAAGTACTAATACTTAAAGCCAAGCTAGCTCTTAACGAGCACTTAGCCTTTTGATACTTAGTCTTTTAAGAAATCCGACTAAGACAGAAACAAAAAAACCGAGGACATTCCTCGGTTTTTTTTATTGACAGTAATCTTAAGCATATAAGGCAAACTTCTTTAGTGGCAGCTCTTCAGTAATTGCTGCTTGCGTGGCTCTTGTAATAGTTTCCAGTGAATACCATCAATTGCACCCGCAAATTTCCAAAGTAGTTTTAGGTCAACATCGTTTCCGTACGCTTCGCGAACCTTATTAAACACTTCAGGTGCGCCCAACTGCATAAACATTGAAACATCATCCACACCCGCCTTTTTAACCATGCGCTCTAACGTAAGCTGCATGTTTGGTAGATCTCTTAATCTACGGCTAGCTGATGACTTCTTGAAGCTACGCTGCTGAATTGAATTATCGATTGAAGTACGAATAATACTATCCAATTCAGGATGTTCACAGGTAAACAGATCCGTAATGTCGTAATAGTTTACGGTTGCTGTTGTCTGCTTCTTTACATGACGATACTTTTCACAATCAAGATCGGTCAGTTTTTTATCTAATGATTTTCCACCTCTAATGAATAAACAACCTTCACTCAATAAAGCGAACATAGCGTCATTTTGAAAGAGGCCAATACCTCCGAACATAGAACGTTTTTGATGCTCACCAAATTGATTCACGTAATTAATAAATGCTGTCTCGGTCATATCCGTTGATCCTTAATCAAATTACCCCGATTAGGTTGATCACCAGACAAGCAGCTTGTTATGCGAAAAATTTTAAATCTATTTTTTTATTCTATAGGTGAATATTATGGTTTCGTTTTCCACCTTTAAATAAATGATACTTCGAAAAGAAAAATAAGTCTGGACTTAGTTCACATCAATCAATTGAGTATTCCGGTTTTTCATGATTGACTTCACAGTAAACTATCAAACCATGCTTGAATTTGGACACCTAGTGATACACCGGTTCAAATTATTAAAGGTTATGTAGACGGGTGAGTATTGCCTCGCAGCATCGTGGCTTGTAAAATGGCAGGACAGACCTGTTTTTACTTTTTATATGAATCATTTATCGTTTTTCTGGCTACCTCAAAATAAGACTCTTCTCTTAAAGGGTCTAGAATCAGAGTTTGCCCAACTTGTTGGACATTCTATCTCAGCGGGAAAAATAACACTTCCTCCTATCCCTAACGTTGTACTGAAGATTCAATCGCTTTGTACCCTTGAATCAACTGGGATTGCTGACGTTGCCGAGTGCTTACTCGAAGACCCAGGCCTCGCTGCTATTGTCATTCGTGTGGCTAACTCTGTCGTCTTTAACCGACGTAATATTACTTGTGTTGATATTATGACGGCGGTGTCGCGCCTTGGCATATTAAGAGTACGTGACATCGTGACGGCTCAGGCTATTGAGCAACTCAAACACTCAGTCAACCTCAGTAAAGAATGTAATAAGGTATTGGTTCAGAGCGCTTCTGTATCAAAAGAGCTGGGCGCTACTATGGTGCTTGTTACCAACAGCTTCAAAGAGCTCTCCCCTACTGAATACCGTTACCTTGAGCATGAAAAATCGCTGCTTGTTGGATTACTGGCTGATATTGGTTTGTTCTGTTTGGTTAGCGAATACCACCTCTACCTCGAAAATGGCAATTACCTAGATCACGACATCGCTCTACAAATCTTCCAAGGCCAATGTTCTGCTACCAGTAAATTGGTGCTTAACCGTTGGGGCTTCGACAGCGACTTTATTGATGTGTGCAGCAATACCATCAATAACCACGAACAGCGTGAAGTCTCTTACTTAGATATCGCTCGAATCGCTAACCACCTGCTGATGTTCAGAAACAAGGACGAGAACATCGATGATCACGAAGTTGAACTTAACGTGACAGGTGCAGAGGTGCTTTATAAATTAAGCAACTTGAGCAAACATGATTTTAATGCAAAGCTAAGCGACGTGATCAATACTAGCGGCTTCTAAGTCACTGTTAAATTACAAGTAAGTGTAATATGAAGTAAATGCAATGGGGAAAGCATGTTTACAGGGATGATCTTTATATTTGCGCCACTCGTCGTGGGGTATCTTTTTGCAATTTCGAACGCTCAGACATTAGAATTTATCAACCGCTCAACATCGCGGTTGATCTACGTGATTCTGGCGTTAATGGGACTAAGCTTAGCCGCCCTCGATAACCTAGGCAGTAACCTGCAGACAATCCTTCTATATACCGTCACTTTCTTTGTCTGCTTAAGCGTATGTAACCTAATGGCACTGCCCGCTATTGATAAGTTATTGCCACTCAAAACCGACAGTAGCAAGAAGAAGCTTCCCCTCTCTTCTATGGCGATGGAATCTGCAAAACTCATCTTAGTGGTAGGTTCAGGGCTAATCGCTGGCTTAGTGCTGCCTATTGGCCTTGATTGGGTTGATACCGCAAGCGAATGGATTCTGTTTGTTCTTCTATTCTTTATCGGCATTCAGCTGCGTAATAGCGGACTCACACTTCGTCAGATCTTACTCAACAAGCACGGTATGGTTATCGCAATCACCATTATCATCACCTCAATGTTAGGTGGTGTAATCGCGGCTTACATCCTAGATATCCCTCTGTTCAAAGCCTTGGCAATGTCTTCTGGATTTGGTTGGTACTCTCTGGCTGGTATCTTAATGGGTGACGCCTTTGGTCCTGTCTATGGTGGCGCTTCTTTCATGCTTGAGCTGTTAAGAGAGTTAGTTGCCTTGGTACTGATTCCAGTGCTAATTCGCAGCTACCCATGCACTTCCATTGGTTATGCTGGTGCGACTGCGATGGACTTCACCTTACCGGTCATTCAAACAACAGGCGGCGTTAGATGTGTGCCTATCGCTATCGTCAGTGGCTTTATCCTCAGCTTGCTTGTTCCGATATTGATGTTGTTCTTTGTATCTCTTGCTAACTAGATCGCAGGAATAGCGTTTGTTTTAGATTAGAATGCAACTCGAATACCAATGCCCAAGACACCGATACAGTTACCGAAATAAAAAGACACTAAGTGTCATTGCTCAACAAATAACGATCACGGTAACCTGTAACGACAAAGTTATAAAAAGAATAAACTTACAAAAGGAACCACTATGAAACGCCTTTGCGTCGCATTACTGCTAGCTTCAACTTCTACTTTCTCTTTTGCAGCAGATTCAATGTCTGAGACAAACCAGTGCCAAGCAAAAAAATATGATGCGTACATCGACGCTTCTTTGAATTGGTATGCCGACCTTGCTGCATTAACCTCTGAGCAATATCCAGAGCTAACAGAAGTGAGTGAGTGGTTCCTAGAAGGTCGTAAGCACCACTTTGAGCTTAACCGTGCTGCGGTTCACTACTACTTAGTAAACGACTCAAGCAAAGTGGCAACAGAGCAACCTGTAGAAGGTTGGTTGCAACTTGAGCAACACGACATTAAAACGCTATCAACACGTGATGATGAGCTTGGTAAAATCGCGAAAACAACATTCGATGACCGCCAATCAACGCCTCACGCTCAAAACTACGAACTACGTTCTGCCTTTGCAGAGCTGCTTAGTCACCCTAAGCAAATCGACTCAGCGCTGCAGCGTTACAACCAGTCGATCAGTAAACTTGAAGCGATTAAGTGTAAATAACCCCGCATTTAATATGCTTTTTTGAGAAGTTGGATTTCATAATTAAGACGGGACATTGTTCCCGTTTTCGTTTAGATTGTCCCGCTCGCGTCAATATTAGAAAAATAACTCGCTTGCTATGGTTACGGAACAAAAAACAGCAGATGTTAGCTTCGACAGTCTTCTACGTATCTTCACGGTACCTGAAGGCCCAGATTCAACACTCACTCAAATTGAAGACAAACTTTCACGAAACCTGAATCAATTCTTACGTGAACATATTGTGGCTGAAGAAAAGCCGCTGCGTGAAATTGAGAAAGATTTTTCAAATGCTCATATCCCAGAGCAGCCTGAGTTTGTTTCTGAACATACTGAGCATCTCCTCGATTCTCTTGTGTCTCATTCGGTTCACACGTCTTCGCCAAGTTTTATTGGCCACATGACCTCTGCGTTGCCGTACTTCCTGATGCCGCTTTCAAAAATCATGATTGCGTTGAATCAGAATCTAGTAAAAATCGAGACCTCAAAAGCGTTCACTCCCCTAGAACGTCAAGTTCTGGGCATGTTACATCGCCTGATTTATCAAGATAGTGACCAGTTTTATTCTCGTTGGATGCACAGCGCAAACCACTCTTTAGGTGCGTTTTGTTCTGGCGGTACCATCGCGAACATTACAGCGCTCTGGGTTGCACGTAACAACGCACTAAAAGCGCAAGGTTCGTTCAAAGGTGTAGAAAAAGAAGGCCTGTTTAAAGCCATGAAGCACTACGACTACGAAGGCCTTGCCATCTTAGTCTCTGAACGTGGCCACTACTCTCTGAAAAAAGCCGCGGATGTCCTTGGTATTGGTCAAGAAGGTCTAGTGTCTGTTAAAACAGATAACGACAACCGTATTTGTACTGATGATCTAAGACTCAAGATTGAGCAACTCAAGCAGAACAAGATCAAACCTTTCGCCGTCATTGGTGTGGCTGGTACAACCGAAACCGGTAATATCGACCCGCTAAGAGACATTGCTGAGGTGTGTGCCGAATCCGATTGTCATTTCCACGTTGATGCTGCTTGGGGCGGTGCGACTCTAATGTCTAACAATCATCGTCATCTGCTTGATGGTATTGAACTCGCGGATTCAGTCACGATTGATGCGCATAAACAGCTTTATATCCCTATGGGTGCGGGCATGGTTCTGTTTAAGAAGCCAGATGCGATGACTGCGATTGAACATCATGCTCAATACATTCTTCGTAAGGGCTCAAAAGATTTAGGCAGCCATACGTTAGAAGGTTCTCGTTCAGGCATGGCAATGCTGGTTTACGCCGCAATGCACATCATTAGCCGCCCAGGTTATGAACTGCTGATCGACCAAAGCATCAACAAAGCGCGCTACTTTGCCGACCTAATTAAAGATCAGAGCGACTTCGAGCTGGTTTCAGAACCTGAGCTTTGCCTACTGACTTATCGCTATGTCCCTGAGTCAGTCAAAGCGGCACTGCTTAAAGCTGAGCCTGAACATCGTGTCGAACTGAATGAGTTGCTCAATGAGCTGACTAAGTTTATTCAGAAGAAGCAGCGTGAAACAGGTAAGTCTTTCGTGTCACGTACACGCTTAAACCCTGAAGCATGGGTACATCAGCCAATCATCGTTTTCCGCGTGGTATTAGCAAACCCACTAACAGGCAATGACATTCTTTCGTCAGTGCTTGAAGAACAGCGTGAGATCTCTAAACTAGCACCAAACTTGATGGGCAAAATCAACAAACTGGTTACGCAAATCAACGCATAGTCATTCAATTTTAGTTGCATCAAATTGAAAATTTCTTTCTTTTTGATGTAACTAAGCTGTCAGTTCATACCCATTTTGCATTCTTTTTGCTCAAACTCTCTTCCAATTCTGTAGTTTTCTAAAATTTTGTTGAGGTTTGTCATATTCTTAAGCATTCATGCCCTGTTTTTGTATTAGTAAATAGTATGTTGGGTTTATACTGACTCTATGGTGCTAGTTAGCTTGATATCTATTTGACGCAGCAGTATTTACGAAACCGAATATACATCGGCTTTGTGTTTACTGATATTTGCTTCAGCCATACCCCCTGGTAAAAGATATTAACTAGCAAGTTGTTCTCTATACCCTTGTGAACACTATGAATACATTAGAAAAAATACAAAAAAACCTGGAAAATTTCAGCAAGTCTGAGCGCAAGGTAGCCGAAGTAATTATGGCTTCCCCTCAAACTGCAATTCATTCTAGCATTGCTACCTTAGCTAAAATGGCTGACGTGAGTGAGCCTACAGTTAACCGCTTCTGTCGTCGATTAGACACAAAGGGCTTCCCTGACTTCAAACTTCACCTAGCTCAAAGCTTGGCAAACGGTACACCTTACGTGAACCGTAATGTTGAAGAAGATGATGGTCCAGATGCTTATACGCATAAGATTTTCGAATCAACTATGGCTTGTCTAGACGTTGCTAAAAACAGTCTAGACGCGATGCAAGTAAACCGTGCTGTTGACTTGCTGACTCAAGCAAAACGCATTTCGTTCTTCGGACTGGGTGCCTCTTCTGCTGTCGCCAAAGATGCTCAAAACAAGTTTATTCGTTTTAATATCCCAATCACATGTTTCGAAGACATCGTGATGCAACGAATGAGCTGCATTAACTGCAGTGATAACGACGTTATTGTTCTTATCTCTCATACTGGCCGCACTAAAAGCCAAGTTGAGATTGCAAACTTAGCGCGTGAAAACGGTGCGACAGTTATTGCTATCACAGCAAAAGATTCTCCACTGGATAAAGCGAGCTCGTTGTCTATTTCTCTGGATGTTCCAGAAGACACTGACGTTTACATGCCAATGGCAAGTCGCGTTGTTCAGATGACGGTTATCGATGTGCTAGCGACAGGCTTTACGCTACGTCGTGGTTCTGGTTTCAGAGAGAACCTAAAGCGCGTCAAAGAGTCACTTCGTGATTCACGTTACGAGAAGTACTCTCAGTTCTAATCTGCTTAGTCATGAACTGAAAACAGATGACCAGAGAACAAGTTGAATTAAAAAAACGGAGCCTAGAGCTCCGTTTTTATTTGTCTGTATAAAATGACTTATACAACGAACAAGTTTAAGACCGTTAGATAGTCCAACTATTGCCCTTCTCAACCACGCTGTTTTCGGACGCATAAGAATTGATAATGGTAAAGCTCGACTCGACAGCTGGCTCTTGCCCAATTTGATTCATTGAAGCTCCCTCATGATGCCCTTCTCTACAACTGCACTTCTCGCATACTTGCTTCAAAATATGCACGAGCCTCTCTTGGTTAAGCGGCAAAGGGTTTCCTTTAATCGCCACTGATTTGAGCGCGTCGGCAGACACCTCATCAAACTGGGCTTCACAGACACCAAATTCCAACAAGTTGGGTAACTTAAGCGTATCAAGCACTTCCGATAACCAAGAAATTGCCTCCTCTTCTATTGCTTCTACGTTACCTGTTACTATCTGAGCGATTCGCTGATAACGCGCTAGGATGTCGCTTCTTTGCTGCTCTTTTGCAACGGCTATGTTCTCCAACATCACAAACGGCGCTAAACGCGCGGTAATCACACTATGAGGCGCAGAAATCTTACCTCCTAGTGCGGAGGCTAAACCATGGGCTGCGCCAAGCTTGGCATTAGTTATCGCCATACCACCGAGCATAGAAGCGAAAGCAAGATCAGAACGCGCTTGAGGCTCATCATAAACACACGCTTTAACCACAGAACCACTCAACTTACGCAGCCCTTCTTCACAAATCATATCGGTTAACGGATTCGGTTCACCACACACGTAGGCTTCCATTAGATGAGTAAAGGCATCCATCGCACCTCGCCCAGATAGATATAGATTGGTTCCATGAGTTAGGGTTGGGTCGACAATCGCAACGTCGGCCAGCATGTCTGGGCTTCTCAGGCTGATTTTTACTTGGTCTTGGCCTGATTTCAGCACCGCGTTTTTAGTGACCTCGGCGCCGGTACTCGCTGTGGTTGGAATTGCGATAAACGGAAGTGGTTTGGTTTTAAGAGGAACATTACGCCCGACCACTTCAACATAGTCATATAAATTGCCTTGATTAGGTAAAACCGCAGCCAACGCTTTGCCCATATCGATGGCGCTACCGCCCCCCATGGCGACAACCATATCTGGCTTAAATCGACGAGCAGAAATAGCCGCCTCTTCAACCATTTTGATATTAGGTTCACCGGAAACGGCAATGTGCTGATAACGCATACTCTGCGCATCAAGATAGTCAGTAACAATTGAAGTGCGCTCTAATGTATTGCCTGTAACCAATAGCACGCTGTAGCCATATTGATTAAAGAGAGACAATGAAGCGGAAAGTGCTCCATCACCAAAGATGATCTTTGTAGATGTCATAAATTGAAACATGGTGCCTCCTGCGCCTATGACCGAACAAAACTGCGAACTCTTGGTTATTGGAATTTAGCCTTTATATAGTGCATCAGTATTAAGATGCCTCGTTCTGTATGCGCTTTTTTTGACGAGGTGCAACTTGTCGCATTAAAGATGGATTAATGTTGTATTCTTAGGGGTAATTCACACTCTTAAATTAAGGGTAATCAATCTGAATACCCATCAGAAATCAGCATGGATCCTTTTTGTGACCATTATTTGCTCTGATAGACAAAACCTATTGTATTAAGAGGTAATTCCATCTTTATTTCCCCATGGCATTGAGGCATAGTTGGTTTTATGAAATTTTGAGTGGCATTCACTAAAGAATAGTTAACATAATCGAGTTAACGAGCCTCATCCCGTATTTAGGAGAAATTAAATGTTTGTAGTTATTTTTGGTCGCCCTGCTTGCCCATTCTGTGTTCGTGCAAAAGAGCATGCTGAAACTCTTAAAGCTAAACGCGATGACTTCAACTACCGTTACGTTGACATCCACGCTGAAGGTATCAGCAAAGCTGATCTAGAGAAGACTGTTGGTAAACCTGTCGATACAGTTCCACAAATCTTCATCGACCAAGACCACATCGGCGGCTGCACAGAATTTGAAGCATACGCAAAAGAAAACCTAGGTCTTTTCGACTAAGCTAGGATTTCTCAAACGAGAATCAGGGCTAAAGCCTTAAACAGCTGACCCATTTAGGCGTTAGACTGTACGATTTATAGAAAGCCCGCTCACTGTAGCGGGCTTTTTTATGACCAGTTTTCATACGGAATAAGAATAAGGTCAAAATCAAGTAAATTAACAAAATATTGCTTATAATTTATTTATATTTAGATACAATTCACCTCTCAAACTTACCCTGTGTTCCACGCCAATTATTGAGCGACCACCGTGAATATCGACGTTGTTTTTCTGTTAGAACAAAACCCCATTCTCCTCATCTTTGTTGTTTTATCGATTGGATTAGCCATTGGTAAAATTCGTTTCGGTAGCCTCCAACTTGGTAATTCAATCGGTGTTTTGATTACTTCCCTTATCATGGGACATCTTGGCTTTTCTTTTAACGCAGATGCGCTCACCATTGGTTTCATGCTGTTCATCTACTGTGTTGGCATTGAAGCTGGACCAAACTTCTTCGGTATCTTCTTCAGAGACGGTAAGCACTACCTCATTCTGAGCCTTGTGGTACTTTCTACCGCAATTGCCCTAACCTATTTCAGTAGTCATTACCTTGGCCTAGGCTTTGGTTTATCTGCAGGCATGATGGCAGGTGCCTTAACAGCAACGCCGATATTGGTAGGTGCTCAAGATGCTCTGAATTCTGGGCTTGCAGAATTACCAAGAAACATGGACTTGAGCCTGATTATCGAAAACCTTTCAGTCGGTTACGCGATGGCTTACTTGGTTGGCTTAATCAGTATGATTATGTTTGCTCGCTTGATTCCAAAACTTCAAAAAGTGAACCTACACGACTCGGCAGAGCAAATCGCCCAAGAACGTGGGTTAGGCGCTTCAGGTCAGCGTAAGGTTTACTTGCCCATTATTCGTGCTTATCGAGTGGGACCAGAGCTCATCTCTTGGACTGACGGTAAGAATCTGCGTGAACTGGGCATCTATCGCCAAACAGGCTGTTACATCGAGCGTATTCGACGTAATGGTATTCTTGCTCATCCAGATGGTGATGCAATTCTGCAAGAAGGCGATGAGATCGCATTGGTTGGTTTCCCAGATAGCCACGCTCGTCTAGACCCAAGCTTCCGTAACGGTAAAGAAGTTTTCGACCGTAACCTTCTCGATCTGCGTATCGTGGAAGAAGAGATCGTCGTTAAGAGTGACAGTATCGCAGGTAAGCGCCTATCAGACTTAAACCTGTCTGAATACGGCTGTTTCCTTAGCCGCGTAGTACGTGCTCAGATTGAAATGCCGATGGACTTAAACATCGTGCTTTCTAAAGGTGACGTCCTACAGGTGAGTGGTGAAAAGAGTCGAGTGCACGGCCTAGCTGAGAAAATTGGTTTCATCTCAATCCACAGCCAAATGGCGGATTTGATGGCCTTCTGTAGCTTCTTCATTTTGGGTATTTTGTTTGGTTTAATCACCATGACATTCGGTCAGGTATCGTTTGGGCTAGGTAACGCGGTTGGCCTGCTTCTATCGGGCATCATGCTTGGTTTCCTACGAGCGAACCACCCTACTTTCGGTTATGTGCCTCAAGGTGCTCTGAACATGGTCAAAGACCTCGGTTTGATGTTCTTTATGGTCGGTATCGGCTTGAGCGCCGGTGGTAAGATATTTGAGCACTTAACCCAAGTTGGCCCACAGGTAATAGGTATTGCCCTAGTAGTGAGTGTGCTGCCAGTATTCTTCGCTTACTTGGTTGGCGCTTACGTATTGAAGATGAACCGAGCTTTGTTGTTCGGTGCAATCATTGGCGCGCGAACTTGCGCTCCAGCGATGGACATCGTAAATGACCACGCTCGCTCAACGATTCCGGCTCTGGGTTATGCGGGTACTTATGCGATAGCCAATATATTGATGACCTTAGCAGGTACTTTCATCATCATAATTAGCTAGCATCTGCTGCATTAAAAGCAGCCAAGCTTAGATATTTCGAATGCACTAATTCACTTTGGGTTAGTGCATTTTTTATAACCTGTTTTAAGCGGTTCAAGCCTTCTTCCCCACTCCTGCTCTTAACTCTCTTCATCCCTTATTTCTACTCTTGTCCCCCTTCGAATCGCGGTAGCCGTATCCGCTCTTAAATCTCTTCGCATCCCGCCACTCGAATCCCATATCTGCTCTTAATCTCTTGAACCAAATAGCAGACAAAAAAATAGGCGCTCAATGAGCGCCTATTTCGTTTAGATTCGATAACTTGAATTAGATGTCAGCTACATCAAATTCAACAGCTGGGTTAACGTCAGCTTCGTAATCAACACCTTCAACACCGAAACCAAATAGCTTCAAGAACTCTTCTTTGTACTCTACGTAGTCAGTCAGTTCTTTTAGGTTCTCAGTTGTGATTTGAGGCCATAGGTTACGACAGTGATCTTGAATGTCTTCGCGAAGCTCAAGGTCATCTAGACGTAGACGGTTCACTTCATCCACTTCTGGCGCGCTGCCGTCTTCTTTGTATAGACGTTGGCTGAACATACGGAAGATCTGTTCCATACAACCTTCGTGAATACCTTCTTCACGCATCTTCTTGAACACCATAGCGATGTAAAGAGGCATTACAGGGATTGCAGAACTTGCTTGAGTCACTACAGACTTAAGAACAGCAACGTTTGCAGTACCGCCAGTTTGGCCTAGCTTCTCGTTCAGCGCTGTCGCTGCACGGTCTAGATCCATCTTAGCTTTACCTAGTGCGCCATCCCAGTAGATTGGCCACGTTAGTTCAGTACCGATGTAGCTGTAAGCAACCGTCTTACAACCGTCCGCTAGAACACCAGCTTCAGAAAGAGCATTGATCCAAAGTTCCCAATCTTCACCGCCCATTACAGTAACAGTGTCTTTGATCTCTTCTTCAGTTGCAGGCTCTACGCTTGCTTCGATGATTGTGTCTTTGTTGGTATCAACCGCAGTTGACGTGTACGTTTCGCCGATAGGCTTTAGAGATGAACGAATTACTTCGCCAGTCTCTGGCATTTTACGCACTGGAGACGCCAGTGAGTATACAACCATATCGATTTGGCCTAGATCTTCTTTGATCAGGTCAATTGTTTTCTGTTTCGCCTCGTTAGAGAAAGCATCGCCGTTCAGGCTTTTTGAATATAGGCCTTCTTCTTTAGCAAACTTGTCGAACGCTGCTGAGTTGTAGAAACCAGCTGTGCCAGGCTTTTTCTCAGTACCGGCTTTCTCAAAGAAAACACCGATAGTTGAAGCGCCGCCACCAAATGCAGCCGCAATACGTGAAGACAAGCCGTAGCCACTTGAAGAGCCAACAACTAGTACACGTTTAGGTGCGTTTGCGATTGGGCCTTGAGCTTTTGTGTAAGCAATTTGTTCTTTTACATTAGCTTCACAACCGACTGGATGTGTTGTAGTACAGATGAATCCGCGAATTCGAGGTTTGATGATCATATTCAACTTCCTTAAAAAATCAGGTTAAGGATAAAAGTTTCGTACGCAAATGGCATCTAATTTCTGTAAAAATGTGGCGAAAATGCAAGTGGTTGGAGCACTCAGTGAATATTTGCTGACTAAGTCACCATTTGTTAACGCCTCTATTGCAACTTCTACGACAAAAACAAAAAAAGGCACCTAATAAGGTGCCTTTTGTCATTTCTTTATCTAAGCAACGCTATTTAGCTTAGGTTTTAACTCTTTTCGCGTCAAAGTTTCACTGTAATCATGACTGAAGTGGTCAACTTGAATCGCTGCGTAGCGAAGTTTGTCTGCTGCAATGATTTGGTCAACTTCGTCTTGAGTAAGAACATCTGCCGCAAGTGCTTGAGCAAGTTTATCTTGCAATAGACCTTTACGAGCCACTTTGCCCTCTTTCACTGCTTTGAAGATCTTACGTTCGAGAGGCTTGATGCTGTACATCGCATTGAACGCATTCTCCATTAGGCCAACACTATCCTCTTCTTCTTTGCCTATGTAGCAAAGGTGAGTTAGACGTTCACGGTGTGCACCCGGAGTCATCAAGCTTTCTGCCAGTTGTACCGTTAGATTATCACTTGGTTTTTCAAAGTGGTTACCGACAGGGAAAACTAGACCTTTAAGTACTTTACCTACCATCTTGTTCGGGAAGTTTCTGTACGCTTCTTGTAGCGATTTAGCCGCGTTATGGAAACAGTGTTGAACCGCGTAGTGTACGTAGTCTAGGTCAGCTTGTTGACGACCTTCATCTTCATACTTCTTAAGCGCTGCAGACGCCATGTATAGGTAACTTAGACCATCACCTAGACGTGCAGAGATAAGCTCTTTACGTTTCAGTTCGCCACCTAGTGTAAGCATTGCGAAATCCGCACTCACTGCAAGCGCACGGCTCAAGCGAGTTAAGTCTTGGTAGTAAGGCTTCGTTGGACCGCTCATATCCGCTTTAATGAACTTAGAGCCTGTCAATGCCGCACCGAACGCACCAAACGTGTTCTTAGTTGCGTGAGAGATATGCTTGAACAACAAGTTATCGAAATCCTTCGCACCTTGCTTCTCATCTGGGTTTGCTGCCGCTTCCATTTCGCTTAGCACGTATGGGTGACAACGTGTCGCACCTTGACCGAAGATCATCAGGTTGCGAGTTAAGATGTTCGCACCTTCTACTGTGATAGCAACTGGAATACCTAGGTAAGGCGCAGCTAAGTAGTTCATTGGACCATCTTGAATTGCACGACCAGAGTGGATATCCATTGAATCATTCAGGATAGTACGCGCCATTTCTGTCATGTGATATTTCGCGATAGCCGTAACGATACCCGGCTTCTCTTTCATATCGAGTGAAGTAGTTGTTAGTGTACGAGTCGCTTCTAGTAGATACGTTAAGCCACCAATACGACCTAAACTCTCTGCAACTCCTTCAAACTTACCAATCGACATACCGAACTGCTTACGAACATAAGCGTATGCGCCGGTCGTTTTCGCCGTTAGGTGGCCCATCGCCGTGCCAAGTGCGGGTAATGAGATACCACGACCTGCAGACAGACATTCCACCAGCATACGCCAGCCTTTACCTGCGTAATCGGCACCACCGATTAACCATTCCATAGGAATAAATACATCGTGACCGCGTGTTGGACCATTCATAAACGCAAGACCAAGTGGGTCATGACGCTCACCAATCACAACACCTTCGTGGTCAGCCGGGATTAGCGCACAAGTGATGCCAATGTCTTCTTTGTCACCCAGTAGCTTTTCTGGATCGTGAAGTTTGAAAGCCAGACCAAGTACCGTCGCCACTGGTGCTAGTGTAATGTAGCGTTTGTTCCAGTTAAGCTTGATACCTAGCGTCTCTTTACCTTCGTGCATGCCCATGCACACAGTACCGACATCAGGGATACCACCCGCATCAGAACCCGCTTCTGGGCCTGTTAGTGCGAAACATGGGATATCTGTACCGTCAGCAAGACGAGGTAGCCAGTAGTCTTTTTGGTCTTGAGTGCCGTAGTGAGACAGCAGCTCACCAGGACCAAGAGAGTTTGGAACCATTACTGAAACCGCAGTACTGATACTGCGAGTCGCAATCTTAGTTACGATAGTTGAGTTAGCGTGTGCTGAGAATTCACGACCGCCATACTCTTTCGCAATAATTAGCGAAAAGAAACGCTCTTTGCGTAAGAAGTTCCACACCTCTTCAGGAAGGTCTCGATCTTCTTTTACAATTTGGTGGTCATCAAGCATAGCGAGCAAGGTTTCAAGCTCATTATCCATGAACGATTGCTCTTCTGCTGTCAGCTGAGGTTTTGGGTATTGGTGCAGCTTAGTGAAATCTGGTTTACCAGAAAACAGCTCTCCGTCCCACCACACGCTACCCGCTTCCATCGCTTCTTTCTCGGTGCTAGATAGTGGTGGTAGTACTTTTTTAAAGAGTTTAAAAGCTGGGTCACTTACCCATTTTTGTCTTAGAGAGCTCATAGTTCAGATCCTTTTGTTCACTATATTGGTTGTGAATGTTTCGCTTTTTATTGTTTTATTCTTCTGCTGACATGCCTGCGGCTAAATATGGAATAAGAATATCGACCACTGCCTTAGCATCTATCTTTCTGTCATAGTCATTCTCTGCAATTTCTACCAGAGCCTGACTTGATGCCATGGTGAATACACAAGTCCCTAGGGTGAAGTGTAATCGCCAAAATAACTGTTCTTGAGTGAGGTTCGGATTCGCCTTCATTACAGATGTCGTAAACAAAGAAAGTACTTCGCTGTAGCGAGTAGTAATGAACCAACGCAAGTGTCCTTGCACATCCGTATAGCCTCTGCCGATAAGTAACATGAATCGGCTTGTACCATTTGGCCTAACATCATTAAGTGCTCTTAGTGGCTGTCTCAACGACTCAAACACGTCACTCATAGAATACGTTTCGTTCAAGTTTAAGTTCACTAATGCATCTTGCAGTGCTGGCATAAATGCTTCTAAGTAACGATTGAGTACCGCACGAACCAGAGTCTTCTTATCGCCAAAGTGATAGTTCACTGAAGCTAAGTTGACATTCGCTTTACTCGTAATCGTACGTAAAGAGGTGTCATTAAAACCGTGCTCAGCAAATAAGCCTTCAGCCACATCTAAGATTTTGTCTTTGGTTGTACTTCTTGGTGCCATTTCAATCACTCGTATTAAACAACTGTTTGAAATATACGCTTAGTACATTTATTTAACAAGCAAGCAACATCACATTTTCACAAATTGGTCGTACCAGTTAATAAAACTCAGCACTAAACGATTGAATCGCTGTGTGTTTATAAAAAAAGAAAAAATAATGAATTTTCTTGGAACTGAAATGGAAATGGAGAGTCCTAAATTAGGTAGAAAACAGCGTATTTAGAAGTTTAACAGGCCGTCAAACTTGTTCTTCTCACTGCTTTCTTAATTACTGCATTTTCCTTATTAACTCCTATACTTGTATCCGCCCAAACCACGTTGGTTTGGGCTTTTTTTTGTTTGTTGTTTAGGGTGAAACCTTACTTACCCTTCTTCACAGCTACAACTACAAACTAAACAGCGCGATCGATTCTTTTTATATTGTCATTTTTTACTAAAAATCGAACTACCACGCTTGGCACATTGCTATCACTGAGATACGTATTTCAAACAACCTCCTAACCAACGTTTACCAATCTCTGCCCAAGCCGAATTCTAGCCTTGCATTTATTTTCAACACATCTACTCGAAGCTTGCCACCTGTCACAACTGGTAAATTAATCAATAGCGATAGAGACTTACATTCGAAATAAAGCCAACAAACTTAGCAATTTCTAGCAGATGTCCTAAGCTTCGTTTAATACCCTTCTCAATTAAGTAGTTAAACGCTAGTTGGGAGGAGGCGGGAGCTTTTAAAAGTAGAAGGAGACCTACTTTGAGACTGTTTAAATTACCCATCATCTGTTGCTTAGCTATTGCAACCCCACTCTCTGCTCAGACTTTAGAACAGGCTGTTGCCATTACCTTGGCTACCAATCCTGAGATAAAAAGTATTTTTAATGAGTTTGTGAGTGTACAAAAACGAAACGATGCCGCAGGTGGTGCTTATAGGCCGAGTATCGATCTTGATGCTGGTATTGGCTATGAAGGCATAAACCCTGTGCCAAACAACGGTCCTGATACCGATCTCACACGAAAGGAAGCCACCATATCCCTCACTCAGTTGTTGTGGGATGGTTCGTCGACTCTCAATGATATTGATCGTACTGCCGCAGAAGCAGAATCGGTTCGTTTGCAATTGCTCGCGGATGCCGAAGACAAAGCGCTAGAGGTCACACAGATCTACTTAGACGCAGTCAAAGCAACTGAAGTTTTAGCCCTTTCGGAAAGTAACCTCGCTATCCACAAGAAAATCTATAAAGACATCAAAAAGCGTGCAGTCTCAGGCATAGGCTCAACCGCAGATGTATCTCAGGTAGAAGCAAGGATTGCAAAAGCTCACGGCAACTTATTAGCCGCACAGAACAACCTAATTGATACCCACACCCAATTTAGAAGAATAGTGGGTCAAGAACCGCTTGGCTTAGTCTACCCAAGAGCCGATATTTCTATGATTCCTCTGTCATTATCAGACGCGCTTGTTGATGCTCTGGACCAACACCCAGTCATCAAAGTCGCGACTGCAGATGTCGATTCAGCGCACTTCCAGTACAAACAATCAAAAGGGGTTAACTACCCGACGTTCTCTATCGAGGCATCTCAATCATGGCGCGATGATGCGGGAGGCGATGAAGGTTCGAGCCAAGAGACGTTGGCAATGTTAAGAATGCGATACAACCTCTACAACGGTGGTACCGATAGTGCTAATTCAGAAGCTGCAGCTTACCAACTTAATAAAGCGAAGGATCTAAGAGATCGTGCTTATCGACAAGTGGAAGAAGGCCTTCGCCTATCTTGGAGTGCATTGGATCTGACGTTGCAACAAAAGAACTTCTTGTCTGATCACGTGGATTCGGCGTCAGAAACCGTTATCGCTTATGAGAAACAATATCGAATCGGCAAACGTACACTCCTTGACCTGCTTAACACTGAAAACGAATTGTTTGAAGCCCGTAAAGATTACTTAGATGCGCATTACTCTGAACAGTACGCTAAATACCGTGTAATGAACGCGACAGGCTCTCTATTGAACGCTCTACTGGTCGACATTCCAGACGAGTGGACAACGGCCGTGGAGTATTAATGATGAAAATACCTTACTTATTTCTTTCCGCATTAACGATAACGCTATGTGCATGCTCTAGCCAAAATGAAGAGCCCTATATAGAAACGCCAGAAGCGGAGCAAATTTCAGACCTGCAAGACGATGATAATGATGGGGTGGTCAATGCACGAGATACCTGCCCAAGTACACCTAGAGCGTCATTAGTTGATAATGAAGGTTGTGGCGAGACTATACGCTCAGAAGAAATCAGACAGCTGAACATCCTTTTTGCCAATGACTCTTATGAAGTTAACCCTATCTTCTCAGATCAAATCACTACCATGGCTGAGTTCTTAGAAACCTACCAAAGTGCATCGATAGAAATTCAAGGTTACGCCAGTAAAGTCGGCGCGAGTGAATACAACTTAGAGTTATCAAAGAAGCGCGCTCACCACGTTGAAGATGAATTATTGTCGAATGGTATAGACCCGAGCCGAGTAAGAGTTGTCGGTTACGGTGAAAACCGCTTAGAGAGCGATGGCAACGATGCTACGTCTCATGCACTGAACCGCCGAGTAACAGCCACAGTTGTCGGACTAAGCGAGCAGATCGTCGAGGAGTGGACCATATTCACCACGCTTGAAAAGTAGCGTGACATTGTCACTGTAGATGTAGAGCAAGAGTTCGAACAGCAGCTTAGCGATAAGATCAAGAAAGCCGTGATAGGGTTGCCCATCACGGCTTTTTGTTCTTTGTCGTCACATGAGCCGAGGGATGACTCATTGACTCTTCTTGCTACTCAGAAATTGACTTGTTAATCAGTGAATAGGCTCGCCGTTAAACGAGCCTACCGCTGATTATAGTTTTACTTCTTGTTGCTTTGCTGTTTTCGGTAAAGAAACGCTTAGCAGGAAGTAACCTAGAATTGCAGCTGTTGTAGATCCCATCAGGATGCCTAGTCGAGCTAGTGTGTCAAACTCTACATTCGTTGGGCCAAATGCTAGTGATGAAATAAAGATAGACATTGTAAAACCAATACCACACAGGACAGATACTGCGAAGATGTTCATAAAGTTCACACCTTCAGGGAGCTTAGCAACACCCAATTTCACCGCACCCCAGCTGAATGCAAAGATACCAAGAGGCTTACCAATCAATAGACCCATAGCGATACCAAGCGGTAGCATACCTGTTAGGCTTGAGATTGAGATACCTTCCAATGAAATACCTGCGTTTGCAAAAGCAAAGACTGGCAAGATTGCAAAAGCGACGTATGGGTGCAGAGCATGTTCTAGATGCTTCAGCGGAGAATGTTCACCTTTATTGCCTTTCAGTGGGATAGCAAAACCAATCACTACACCAGCCAGCGTTGCATGAACACCAGACTTCAATACTGCAAACCACAGAATTGCACCAACAATGAGATACACACTCAGCTTAGTTACATGCTTGTTGTTTAGCATGAACAGCACACCAGTTGCGATGAAACCAACCGTTAACGCAAGCGTTGATAGGTCGCCTGAGTAGAACAGTGCAATGATAACAACAACGCCAAGGTCATCGATAATTGCTAAAGCCAATAGGAACACCTTCAAGCTAACCGGTACACGGTTACCAAGAAGCGCCATGATACCTAATGCGAATGCAATATCAGTTGCCGCTGGGATAGCCCAACCTTGAAGCGCTTCTGGGTTACTTGAGTTAAATAGCACGTAAATAAGTGCCGGAGCTAGCATACCGCCAACGGCTGCGATAGCTGGGAAGATTGCTGTCTCTTTAGACTTTAATGCGCCTTCTAAAAGTTCGCGCTTAACTTCTAAGCCGATTAGAAGGAAGAAGACAGCCATTAAGCCATCGTTAATCCAGTGAGACACAGACATACCAAGAACGTAACTATGTAGTACACCTTGGTACATTTCGTTCAGTGGTGAGTTTGCTACAAACATTGCGATCGCCGCAGCGATGACTAGTATGATGCCGCCAGCAGATTCCATTTTAAAGAAGTCACGGATGACGTCGGTCATGATTTCGCCCTTATATTTATTATTTAAATAAACGAATAACAAAGAATAACCACGAGTTTATATCCAAGTTTAATTGATAGATAATCACTTCTTCGGATGTTTAACTTCGGTTTTTCCTACAAATACTAAACAATACGTCGTATATTCCATAATGTTGTTATGCACCATGAATTAAGTATAGATGAGATCATCGAACCTGTATGCACAATTCATTGGGGGACGCTAAAAGGCGCAGGCATAAAAAAGGCTATCAAATTATAGCCTTAGGTGTTTTTTAGTAGCCAGTTAACTGCATAAAGCCTGTCGCTTCATGGCTCCCGCTCGCCTTAATCGGCCCTTCCCAATATGGTATGACAAATGGAAGCCACATATCCCTGCGTATAATACGCGTTGTGAGGTTGATATCATGCTTAGGGACGTTAATGATCCACTGCAAAGGCATCCGTCTTCCATTCATCAACGTTGTATTTTGCAATGGTTGAATGGAAATGTCGGATTCCGTTAATTGGTAAACTTTGCCTGAGCGCGTTGCTAATGTCCCGAATATGTAAGGCAACTGTTGGTTATGACGATAGCGGTTAATGCTCAGCGCTGTGCCGTCATCGAGGTTAAATACAAACCAATCCCAACCTTGTTGGCCCACTCCAAGTAAGCCACTGCCCCACTCTTTATGTACCCACGCAGTTCCTTCCACTTCCTTGGTAACGCCGTCTAGGTTCAACACACCGCTCAACGATAAAAATGGAGCGCTGAAGTTATAAGACGCGACAGGTAATAAGTCGTGCTTTTTCTGATAACCGTTATCGCCGTTGAGCACATAGGGCCCTTTTGCAATGGTGTCGAGTTCTAGTCCAAACGTATCAGTTTGCACTTGAAGGCGTCCTGGGAATGGGGTGTTGCCGAGTGCACGCCAGTTCCAGTTATCAATCCAAAGCCTGAATGGACGATTAGTCATTCCCGCTTGGCCAATGCCGCCACGAGCCATGCGCTGTTCTTTCCATACTTTGGACTTAGAAGAGACCACTACATTTGAGATATAGACTTGAGGGCTTTGCCACCCTGGTGTTTCACGTTCGTCCGTTGCGATACGGAAAAAGCTCCACTGGACCGAATAGTCTTTACCATCATCACCTTTCAAAGACGCAAAGTAATGCCACCACTCGTGCTGAAACTCTGGGTGGAACTTAAAATCTTGTGGTAGCGACACATTGCGGTCTGGCAAAACAGGTTCGAACACATTGAAGTGTTCATTAACCAATATTGAGTTAACTTCATTCACGCCCTTTTCACCAGGATCGATGAAATAGGAGTAATAACCCCAAACACTTAAAAAGATGCCGAAGAAACTGATTAATAGCAGAGAAGACAGGATTCGTTGTCTTAACTTAGTTGAGGTATTCCGTAAAAACATACTAAAGCGCATCCCTCAGTGACTTCATCGGAGTGTTCCGAATCATTCTCATCACTGGTAAAGCACCAGCTAGCATCAATGCTGCCATGGCCCATGCAAATGTCTGCAAATAGTCCCAAGGAATCACTTGTAACTCGAGTGACCACCCAAAAGACTGCTTGATCACGATATCTACAATTAGGCTCGCTAGCGCTAATCCGAGCGGAATCGCAATTAAGGAGGAAATAAGCCCGAACACAAACAGCTGCAAACTACCTGTCAGGATCAGTTCTTTCGCCGAGACACCCAAACAGCGCTGCAAGGAAATATGCCTTTGGCGAGATACTTCACCCGCAACCGTCGCGAAGAAGATACCGAAGACGGCGATAACCAAGGTGATATTGCCTAGTGTATCTGCAATCGCGAACGTTCTATCAAACACCCGCATCGCTTGACTGTGAATATTGTTATTATCGAAAACACGCTCAGAACCAAGCCTGAATACACTTTCTAATCGGTTGCGAAGCCCTAGTGAATTCACATCGTCTTTGAGTATTACGCCAAGGCCGACATTTCCCCGCCCTGCAAACCCATACAGCCAATTTCGATGCGACATCATGACTTGATGGTAAGGGTTACCGTAATCGTAATAGACACCGACAACCTGCCAACCAGAGCCGAGACTGTCATAGAGGTCGATGTAGTCGCCAGGGCGAATCCCCAGCTTGAGAGACATCGATTCACTGATCAACACACCTTTAGAGTGATGTAAGTGATACCAGTAATTCGGAATACCTAATTTGATCGTCAGCGCTTCTAGTTCGCCTTCAGAAGGGCCTGTACTGACCACCTGAATACTACCGACTGGAGACGCAACATCTTTCTCCCAACGCCACCAAACCGAATCCACTTCAGGTTGGTCAGATAACCAATTACTCATACGAGCAGCGGCATTGTTGGTTGGGTAGATATAAAGATCGGCTGCCAAACGCTGTGTTAGCCATTTATCAGTGGTATCTCTAAAGCTACCGACCATGGTTTCTACACCAATATTGGCTGTTAAGGCCAACATAAAGGCCATCGTCGCCACGCCACGGTAACTCATACTGGAGGCTGCATCAGCAAAGAACCAGCGAGCACGAACCCAGCGCAACGAATAAGAGAGGCTGTTAAATAACTTCCACATCAAAAACGGGGTAAATAGCGCCACACTGATCAGCATTAGCGCGATAATCGCAAAACCCGTCTCTTGAGTCTGAGGGGCTTGATACACGGCGACAGCGGCAACCAAGAAGCCACAGCCAATCAATGCTTGCCAAGTAAACTCTGTACCCGCAAAGCGCATCAAAGATAAGCGAGAGGTCAAACGAATCGGTTGTGATCTAAGCAAACGCACCAATGGCCAAGCGCACGCTAAAAACGCACCAAGTAACGCCATCAATAAGCTGTAGCCGCTCCATCGCCAATTCCAGTCGATCGTTAAGCCAACGTTGGCGTCGTATAAGTCGCCTAAGCTTGAAGATACCGCTGGTAACAATTGGTTGGCTAACATGACACCGAATACATTACCGCAGATCCAGCTCAGTACGACCAATATCAACAATTCTAAGCAAAGCGCTTTAGCCAATTGCCAGCCCGATACACCTGTTTGTCTTAAGATTCCGACTAACGGTTGGCGCTGAATAAATGACAACGACATCGCTTGATAGAAAATAAATAAACCAACCACAAACGACAGCATACCCATCGCTTTTAGGTTTAAGTGGAACGCACTGGTCAGCGACTCAAGCTCTGCCTTAGAGCTACGAGAGATCGTCAAACCATTAGGTAACATATTTTTAAGACGTTCAAACTTCTCAGTGGGCATGTCTGAACAAGCAATCACTGAAAGCCCAGCACTGCGTTTAAGCATTCGGAGCAAGGAGATATCCGCAATCAACCTTGTACCATTAATCATATTATTTTGATCAACAACCACAGGACCAAGTTCAGAACCATCCATCAAAGGGATGTAATCACCGTTGTGCCATTCCATGTGTTCAGCAAGATCATCACTGACAAGGATTGGATATGGTGGCTTCATGAGGTTCAAAGCGGTGAGATCTTTTAACGCTATACCAGGTTGTAGCTGAAGCATAGAAACAGGATCTATACCGACAACCATGAAGTTTGCGCCATTTTCATCAGTGATACGATGGTGATCAAGAGGAGAACACTGTTGAAAACCTTCACGGCGAAGTTGGATATAAAAGCCTTGCGGGATTTTATTGGCGTTGTGTTTTGGTCGAATACGGTAAGGAAGAGGATTCGAAAAGAGTTTTTCGCCATGCGCATAGCTTTGCTTGGCGTGTTGGTTGATAGCAGTAACACCAACCAAAAGTGATACGCCGAGGGTTAAACCAAGCCATACCAAAATAATCTGCAGTGGGTAACGTCGATAGTGACCGAGTAGTGCCTTAACTACGGGCCATAACATGCAGTTGCCCTCCTTGCAGACGGATCCTACCATCCATATGCAGAGCTACTTTTTCACTGTGTGTTACCAACAGCAACGTACATTCTAATTGACGAGCCAAAGAGGTCAGCAAACGCATTACCGCTTCTGCATTACGCTCATCTAAACTACCGGTCGGCTCATCGGCCAGCAATATTTTTGGTTCCATATACAGCGCACGCGCAATGGCCGCACGTTGTTGTTGGCCACCAGACGCTTCTTCAGGGTAACGGCCAAGTAAAGGCATAAGATCTAAAGCAGAGAGAATCTGTCTCCAGAGACCTTTGTCTTCAGGTAAGCCTTTTAACTGGCGGCAAAAACGGATGTTATCGGCAATATTTAACGTTGGCAGTAAGTTGAATTGCTGAAAAATATGGCCAATGTTGTTTCTGCGATAAGCGGTGCGGTCACGCTCGGTTGAGTCGTGCATATTGAAGTGAGGAAAAGCGATTTCACCTGAGTCCGCTAGGTCTAAGCCCGCGATAAGATTCAGTAAAGTACTTTTACCTGAACCGCTTTCTCCCATTAATGCCAGCTGGTCACCTTGGTTTAATGTTAATTCAGCACCTTGCAAAACAGGGTGAAACTCCCCCCCGTCGACATAGCCTTTACATAGGTCTGACAGCTTTAACATTAAACAGCTCACATTAGTTAGAATTTGGAAGGAGAATCTACACTAATTCCCTGTTATGAGGAAGTATTTTGAAAGATAGATCACACGCCAACGAGAAAGTCATTAGATTGATGCGCCTCACTTCAACTTCCTATTAAGTTCTTAATCCATTTTCTTGTTTTCATTCGATAGAGCGAACCGCCCCACTTTATGACTTCTTCGGTAAGAAACAGTAAATACACCCATTCAGGCGGGAACTTGAAATAAATAGCAGCGATCGCGGCCAATGGAATGCCAATCACCCACTGAGCGATTAAGTCTTGATAGAGGCAGAACTTAACATCACCACCCGCTCTCAATACACCTACAATCACTGTCATTGGGATAGAACGGATAACAATTCCGACACTTAAAATGAGAATAAACTTCTCTGAGAGCGCTCTGGTTTCTTCAGTCAACGCGCTGAACGCATTAAGTATTGGTACTTGCACAAAATAAAGGAAGACCGCCACAACAATACTGGTCAAGAAACACAAAATGGTTAGGCCGAGAGCTTGATAGTAAACCGCTTCATTATTCTTTGCGCCAAGTTGATTCCCGACCAAAACAGAAGCTGCATTCGACATGCCAATCAATAGACTCAACGAGATAGACTCAACCGGCGTCATTACTGACAGTGCCGCCAAACCTTGTACACCTGATTGCCCCATGATTGCGTGATAAGCAAAAAGACCACCAGCCCAAGCTAAGAAATTAAACGTCGTCGGCAACGATAACTTCAAAAAGCGAATCACTTTTTCAACGGTCGCTGCCGCTTTGATATCACAGAATTTAAAGGCTAATAAATGTTTAGAGAAATAGAGGTAACCAAACAAGGTCGCTACTTCAATAGCCCCACTCATTACCGTCGCAATCGCTGCGCCTTTTATTCCAAGAGCAGGAAAGCCCCAATTACCAAAGATCAGTACCCAGTTTAAGAACACATTAGAAAGGATGCCAATACCACTAAAGAAAGTACTGAGCCCTGGTTTATGCATCGCTCTCAAGCCAACAGCCATACTGCTCACACAGGATACCGCCAACATGCTAAATGAAGTGATAACGATGTATTCCATACCCAAGTTAATGACTTCTTGAGAGTCTGTCGTCACACCCATGATTTGCGCTGGGAAAGAGACAAAGAAAACAATAGTCAGTAAGGCAAACAACGTCGAAACCAACCAGGTCAGAGCGGTACTTTCTCTCACACCTTGTCTGTTACCCGCGCCCCAATATTGAGCAGTAAGAAGAGCACCGCCCGTGGTAACACCCACCAGCATAATGGTCGTCACGAACATCGCTCGGCTCGCCACCCCCACAGCTGCGATGTCTGCTTCGCCAAGTTGGCCCAACATCAATACATCCACCAAGCCTCGGCTTGAAAACATAATGCTCTGCAAGGTGATGGGCAGTGCAATCGCAATAAGCCTGCGAACAAAATCACCTCGTGTGTGATGAATAATTGAAGAGAGCAACATAGAGAGATACCTAAACGGAACGTATTGATGAATAAAGATAAATATCGCGCTATTATATCAATGTTCGGTTTTTAACCACAGATATAAATGGAGTAACAATGAAGAAAGTACTGGTTTTAGGCGCTTCTGGATATGTTGGTTCGCAACTCCTCCCTCTCCTACTTGAGCAAGGCTATCAAGTCACGGCAGCAGCAAGGCATATCGACTATTTAAAGGCACGGACCGAGCCTCACGAAAGCTTATCGCTTGAGTATCTTGATCTGGCCGATCAAGCTGCGACACAAGCCTTAGTCCCCGACTTTGATCTTATCTTCTTTCTCGTCCATGGCATGGCAGAAGGCCACGACTTTATCGATTATGAGCTGAACTTAGCCCGTAACTTTGTTTCTGCTCTTGGGCCAAAGAATCAACACGTCATCTACCTGAGTTCTTTACAGCCTCAGACTGGTGATTCAGAGCACCTTCAAGCGAGAAAGAAAACCGGCGAATTGCTTCGTAAAGGGCCTGTACCCGTTACCGAGCTTCAAGCAGGCGTGATCATCGGCCCAGGATCTGCGGCATTCGAGATCATGCGAGATTTCGTGTACAACTTGCCTATCATGATTGCGCCAAAGTGGGTCGACTCTAAAGCCAACCCGATTGCCTTGCAGAACCTGAACCATTACCTGTTGAAACTTGCACAAGACACGCCTAGCGAAAGCCAAACCTTTGAGGTTGGCGGGCCGGATATTGTCTCTTACCGAAACCAATTTGCTCATATTGCTAAAACCGCCGATCGTCCACTCAAACTATGGGCGACATCGCTACTGACACCAAAGATTGCTTCATATTGGTTAGGTGTGGTGACTTCTGTACCGTCTAACATAGGTAGAGCACTACTTGTAGGCTTAAAGCACGACTTCATCGCCAGTTCGACCATCATTAGAGAAAAGTACCCTCAGAAGCTTATCTCGTTCGAAAATATGGTTGAACAAGCCATTCACGCTGAAGGAAACTTTGTCAAAAGCAATGTATGGGGCTTTGATAAAACCGCATTCAAACGCTGGCAAGCTGGGTATGGCTATTACCCGAAGAAAACAGGCGCAAGTATCACCTCAAGCGCTTCATTGGAATCGCTTTGGCATGTTGCTCAGCAAATCGGAAGCCCGAAGCAAGGTTACTTCTTTGCTAACACTTTATGGCGCACACGCGAATGGTTGGATGTTCTTTTCGGTGGCGGTGTACCGGTTCGACAAATGCCAGAAGGGCCCAACCTAAAAGTCGGTGACAAAATCGATTCATGGAAGGTCATTCGCTGTGAAGAGAATCAGTTTTTATCCCTGCTTTTCGGTATGAAAGGCCCCGGTTTAGGGCGACTCGAGATTACCGTCTCTGACCACGGTGACTCTCGCGAGCTGAACATTTCAGCGTGGTGGCACCCTAAAGGCTTTCTAGGGTTACTGTATTGGTTTGCTATGATGCCAGCCCACCTGTTTATTTTTAAAGGCATGGTGAAGGCAATTGAGAAGCAGGCTAAAGAACAGGATTAAAAGCAGATGCGAGATTCGGGTAACGGGATGCGAAAAGACTTAACAGCAAATTAGCGACACGCGCTATGAGAGACAAAAAAGAGCGGATAATTCCGCTCTTCGTATCTCTCATCTCGAATCCGCTATTAGCCGATAACGTTAATTGGGATCTCAGCCAGTTGGTTGCCTTGGTTAGCAGGGTAAACGATGTATTCACCGTGATACTTCACCGCAGACTTATAGTCCGTTACTTTGTGAAGCATGAAGCCCGCTTCCATCGCCGCTTGGATGAACTCAGCATGGTTGCCACGAACAAACCAGTTCATTGGCTTAACCATCAACTCCCCGTCGAAAGAGTCGTCACACTGTTTACCGCATAAAGCAAAAGAGTGCTCGCCATCGGTGAAGAATTGAATCTTGCCGCCAGTCGTTAGCTCGTCTTCACTCGATACGCTCCAACCCATCTCGTACATTTTGTCCATGAACGCTTCAACATCACTGTCTTTTAGCGTTTTAGGCTCTTCGCCTTCAGGGAAAAAACGTCCGTAAAACGCAGAAATACGTTTAAAGGTAAAAGTTAAATCAGAGTTGTTGCCTTTTGAGCGACCCTGTTTCTGCCAGCGAACTAAGTCAGGCACAATCACGCGATCATAAGCTTGGGATTTAATCGCCTTTGTTACCCAACGAACCAAATAAAGGTTGTTCGCGATAGGTGCGTCAATGGCCTTGCCAGACTTATGTAGAGCATATAGCTCGCCTAGCGCATCATTCACTAACTTCTGAATTTCAATATAGTATTTTGACATTATGCCTTCTTTCCTAATGTCCAATATAGTAATGCTGACATTACTGCACATGCAGCCATTACCATAGCCATAGACCCAGCACTGTCACTTGGCAGCATCGCAACGATAGCCCCAACGACAGAACCAGTACCAAATCTTAATGTTCCCGCAAGCGATGAAGCCGTGCCTGCCATGTTTGGATAACCACTGAGCAATAGACCCATAGAGTTACTGCCGATAGTAGAGATGGTGCCAATAAATAGCATCACAAACGGCACGATTCCCCAAAGCCCGAGATCCAGCGCCCAACCGACAAGTAAACCTACGCCAGCCAGTAATTGGATGACCAACGCTGCCCTCAACATTGTATGAGAACCGACCTTCTTAACGATTCGACCATTGATTGTCGTCATCAGAATCATCGCAACAATGTTCAGACCAAATAGGTAACCAAACAGGTCAGGACGTACGCCATAGACATCAATGTAGACAAAAGAGCCTGCAGTTAAGAATGCAAACATCCCAGAGAACGAGAATGCACCCGAGAAAATCAAGCCCATAGCGGTCGGGTTTTTACATAAACGGGCGTAATTACGAATCGTGGTTTTAAAGCGCAATGGTTGTCGGTTTTCTGCAGGAAGCGTTTCTGGGATCTTCATCGATACCGCCAGAATCACGATCACCGCAAAAATAGCCAGAACCCAGAAAATTGAACGCCAACCGAACCACAACGCTAAGTAACCGCCAATCATCGGAGCAACCAATGGCGCAACTGTCATCACCAAAGTAACGAAAGACATGGTTCTTGCGAAATCTTCACGATCGAACATATCTCTTACCACCGCTTGGATGATAACGGCCGCCGCAGCACCAGCAAAACCTTGAGCGGTACGGATGTAAGTCAGCGCTTCAATGCCATGAGTTGTCGCACTCACCATAGAAGCGATAGCAAACAAGAACACACCAATAAGCAGTACAGGCTTGCGACCATAGCTATCCGCCAACGGGCCATGCAGCAACTGCCCCAGCGCGAAACCTGCGGTATAGGCTGTTAGCGTGATTTGTACCTCACCCGCCGTCACACCAAGATCTTTAGCAATGGTCGGCATCGCTGGCAGATACATATCAATGGCTAGCGGAGTAAGTGCACCAATCGCACCTAGAATCAAAAACAGCACTAAGCCTAATTGAGGTGTTTCTAGTTGGGAGCTTTGGCTCTGTGAGGTCGATGTTTGCATGGTTCTCCGAATGTTCAACTGATAGAGCTAAGGACTAGCGTGAGTACGCGAGTCAAAGATTGGCTGAGACTTTCCTAGTACCAGTCAACATCATCAGCCGACGCTATCCATGGTCGGCTTTACAACGAAAGGGCTATTTCCAGCAAAAGTGGTCTCTTGTTAAGAACAATTTCTTGTTAAGAGCAACTTCTAGCTAAGGACTACTTCCAGATTGAATCGACTTCTTCTTGCGTTAGGTAACGGTATTCACCTAACTCTAAAGATTCGTCCATCTCAATTTCGCCAATACGTTCACGGTGTAGTGCTTCTACCTTGTTACCAAGAGCAGCAAACATACGTTTAACTTGGTGGTATTTGCCTTCGTGAATCGTTAGCAATACTTCACGCTCTGCACGAATTTCTAGGTGTGCAGGAAGTGTTAGGCCATCTTCGCTCTTAAGCTGGATGCCCTCTTTGAATTTTTCAACGTAATCGTCTTCAACAGGTTCAACCAACCAAACACGGTACGTCTTCTCGCACTTGTGCTTTGGCGAAGTGATACGGTGAGACCACTTACCATCGTCGGTAATCAATACAAGACCTGTTGTATCAATATCTAGACGGCCAGCAAAGTGCAGCTTGTCCATTTTGATTTCATCAAGTAATTCAAACGCGATACGATTTGCGCCATCTTCATGCGAACAAACAAAGCCTTCAGGCTTATAAAGCATGATGTAACGTGGGCCGTGAACATTCAGTTCATTGCCTTGCCATTCGACAACGCACTCTTCAGTTACCTTGAGTGAACCGCTTTTTTGAATGACATCATTTACTGTCACTGCCTTGGATTTTAATAAGTGTGTTGCTTCTCTTCGAGTGACGCCTAATGCATCGCACAGAAATTTATCTAAACGCATGAATACCTCAACTAATCTAAGTCGGGTATTATAGTCACCTTTGCTCAATTAGTTGAGCTATTTCACACTATTTGTTTTCCTTCTTACAAGACGCGATATGTATACACTCCGCCCGTACCAAGCTGATTCTGTAAAATCAGTGATTCATTACTTCAGAAAACACCAAACTCCGGCAGTGCTCGTGCTTCCGACAGGTGCAGGAAAAAGCCTTGTGATTGCAGAGTTAGCAAGGCTTGCGAAAGGTCGAGTGTTGGTGCTTGCTCACGTAAAAGAGTTGGTTGAACAGAACCATGAAAAGTATGAAGGTTACGGGCTGAAAGGCTCGATTTTCTCTGCGGGTTTAGGACGCAAAGAGACCGACCAACAAGTCGTGTTTGCTTCGGTGCAATCTGTGGTGCGAAATCTCGATTCATTCTCTAACCAATTTTCGCTGTTGGTTATCGACGAATGCCACCGTGTTCCCGATGAAAAGACCAGTAGTTATCAGAAAGTCATCACTCACTTACGCGAGAATAATTCGGGCATCAAGGTGCTTGGATTAACAGCGACCCCATATCGTCTTGGGATGGGTTGGATTTATCAATACCACACTCGCGGTCAAGTGCGTTCAGATGAGCCACGTTTCTTCCGCGACTGTATCTTTGAGCTGCCGATTCGTTACCTGCTCGATGAAGGTTTCTTAACTCCTGCACGCATGATTGATGCACCCGTGTTGAGCTATGACTTTTCGCAGTTAAAGCCCGCGAGCACTGGTCGCTACAAAGAAGCAGAACTCGACATGGTGATCGAGCAATCGAAACGAGCGACCCCACAGATTGTCGATCAGATTATTCACCTAGCCCAAGATAAACTAGGCATCATGGTATTCGCTGCGACCGTTCGACACGCGCAAGAGATCCTCAGCTTATTGCCAGAAGGTGAAGCTTCAATTGTGATTGGTGATACACCAACTCTCGAACGTGACCAAATTATCAGCGACTTCAAAGAACGTAAAATCAAGTTCTTGGTTAACGTATCGGTATTAACCACAGGTTTTGATGCGCCACACGTCGATTTAATCGCGATTTTGCGCCCGACAGAATCCATCAGTTTGTATCAACAAATCGTTGGCCGTGGCTTACGCCTATCTCCGGGTAAAAAAGAGTGTTTGGTGCTCGACTATGCGGGCAACAGTTACGACCTCTACCAGCCTGAGGTTGGCGACCCTAAACCCGATTCAGACAGTGAAATCATCACCATCCCTTGCCCTGCGTGCGGCTTCAATAATAACTTTTGGGGCAAGCTAGACAGCAATGGCTTCTTGCTTGAGCACTTTGGGCGCAAATGCCAAGGCTACTTTACCGATGAAGACACGGGCGAGCGCGAGCACTGTAATTATCGCTTCCGAGCGAAATATTGCGGTGAATGTGGTGCTGATAATGACATTGCTGCGCGCATTTGTCATGAGTGCGATGCAACCTTAGTCGACCCAGACAAAAAGCTAAAAGAAGCACTGAACCTAAAAGATGCCTTGGTATTTGAATGCTTGGAAATGGACCTCAACGTGCTTAAAGACGAGAAAGGTAAATCACAACTTAAGGTCACCTATCGCGGAGAAAACCAAGCGCAAGTGCATGAGTTTTGGTCATTAACCAGCAAAAAGCAGAAGCAGAACTTCAAAGACCAGTTTGTTCGCCCTCACCTTGCAGACAGACATCGCCCTTTCGAAGAAGCCTCACCGACGAAAGTGGTTGCTCACCAACATAGATTCCGCCCACCTCAATTCGTGATTGCCCGTAAAGTCGGACGCTTTTGGAAAATGAGAGACAAGATATTCGAAGACGAACTACAGCAGCGTTAAGGTTAAGAATAAAAGTAAGTCTTACGTTCTTAACACTCGGCAATTAATCTTATGTATTAAAGCCTGCGCCATTTAAGCGTTAAGTTTTTCGGTATCAAATTCTCATTATTAATCAGGTTCACTTTCTGTTCAGAATTACTTTTTTATACTGAACGCTATCAACCTTCTCTAGGATTCGCTATGTTTAGTAAAGCTATGATTTCTTTGTTTTCTATAAGCTTAGGCTTATTTGTTTCTGCTGGCGCATGGGCTGACTCACATCATAATGGTCATGAATTAGTGCAGGACGTTCATAAAGCAGGAACCAGCATCGAATTTGAAGAAGATCAAGACGAAGTCTATGAAGCCGTACGAGAAGGCTACATTCGCCCTTTCTCAGAAATGTATGCGGCGGTTGAAAACGATCTTCATGGCAGAATCATTAAAGTAGAACTAGAAGAAGATGACGACATTTGGGTGTATGAACTAAAAATCAATTACCAAAACAACATCATCAAAGTCGAATACAACGCTGAGACGTTAGAAATGCTTATGATCAAAGGCCGCAACTTTAAAGACGCAATTAAACACGGCGACTAGTTACGTACGACGAAGAGCTAAGCACGACGAACAGTCATTAGAAGAAATTAGAAGAACAATTATGAAAATTTTAGTCGTTGAAGATGAGCCTCGTTTGGGCCAACAAATTATTGAAACACTTGAGGGGGCCGACTGGGTTCCAGAGCTCTCTCAAGATGGTATCGACGCACTCTACCGTGCAACGTCAGAAGAATGGGACGCGATTGTCCTCGATTTAGGTTTACCTAAGCTTGACGGCCTAACGGTATTAAAAGGCATTCGAGACGAAAACATCAACACGCCAGTGATTATCTTAAGTGCTCGTGACACGCTAACTCAACGTGTTGAGGGCTTGAACGCCGGTGCTGATGACTACCTAACTAAGCCATTTGAGATGGTCGAGCTGATTGCCCGTATCCGAGCTCAACTGCGCCGAGCATCAGGCAGTGCTGCTCCGATACTTCAAATCGGTGATCTAAGCCTAGACACACGCAGTTCTAAAGTGTTGTGGCAAGGTCAAGCAGTTAGCCTCACGGCGCTGGAATATAAAGTTGTCGCGTACTTCATGCATAACCAAAACAAGGTTATCTCGCGCACTGAGTTGGTTGAGCATATCTACAAGCAAGACTTCGACCGAGACTCAAACACGGTTGAAGTGTTCATCGGTCGTATTCGTAAGAAAATCGCACCAAAGATCATCAAAACCGTTCGTGGCCTTGGCTACCAACTGAATGCTGAATAGCTCAGTCGTCAATCACGCCAAGAGCAACCATTAATTAAGTGGACAGCCTGTTCTGATCATCGCAATACGATAAGTTACGATGAGCAAAGGCAGGTTGGAAATGCATGAATCTAAAGAAACGAACACTTAAAAACATCAGTTTAAAAAGCCGCTTGCTCCTTGCTGCGGCTTTTTGGCTAGGTGCGATGATATTAGCGGCTGGTGTCGGGATTCCGAAACTGGTTAACGACTACCTCGTCGATGACATGAAGCAGCAGCTTGGCTTAACCATGGATGAGTTAACCGCCAATATCGAAACCAATGACAGTGGTAACCTGATCATGGCAGAGCGTCTGTCTGATCCTAGGTTCAACCAGCCCTACAGTGGTATTTATTGGCGCGCCGCTACCCAAGAGCAGATCATTCGATCTCGCTCGCTATGGGATAAAGACCTCACCATCAAGCGTTCACCGATTCACACATCAGTCAAAGGGCCAGAGAAAGAAAAGCTGATTTACATCGAGCAAGATATCTACCTGCCTGAACTGAGCGACCCTGTCACGATCACCATTGGTATTGATGAAGATCCATTAGAATCCACACTGACAGAGCTTACTGGTCAAGTCTGGTTGATCCTAATGTTGCTGTTTGTTGGCGTGCTGATGTTGATCGGTATTCAAGTCAGTTGGTCGTTATTACCGCTCAGCAAGATGCAACGCGAACTGGTAATGCTAAGAAACGGCGAGCAACAAGGGTTAAGCGATAACTACCCGAAAGAGGTTTCTCCATTAGTCTCTGACCTCAATGCCCTGCTCTTTCACTATCAAGAGTTATTAGAACGAGCTCGTAACCACGCGGGTAACTTATCTCATGCGTTGAAAACACCGCTTTCAGTTCTAAAAAATGAGATAGAGCGACTTCCAGAGGATGACAAGGCACTGCTGCAACAGCCCATTCATCAGATTCAAAGCCAAATTGATTATCACCTTGGCCGCGCTCGTATGGCAGGTGCAATGAACATTCTTTCGGTGAAGTCTTCACCTTGTGAGCGTGTTGAAGCTATCTCAATGGCGTTTGATAAAGTCTACGCAGCCAACGAAGTCACCATAATTAACGAGCTAGACTCTGAGATTGAAGTGGCGGTAGAAAAAACCGACCTTGATGAAATGGTCGGCAACCTACTCGAGAACAGTTACAAGTGGGCGGGCAGCATTATTCGCGTCCATGCAAATGAACTCGACGATGGCAACATAGAGTTGGTGATTGAAGATGATGGCCAAGGCATTCCTGAAGAGAAGCTTGAGCAAGTGACCAAACGTGGCGTCCGACTTGATGAAACCACACCAGGAACAGGCTTAGGGCTTAATATCGTAAATGAAATGGCACACAGTTACCGAGGCAGCCTAACGCTCAGCAAGAGCTCAATGGGCGGCTTAAAAGCTTCTCTGGTGCTTAAAGTAAGTAAAGGCTGAACAAGCTAAGTAAAAGTTAAACACAATAAGCCCTAACGTAATGCTAGGGCTTAATTCTATCGACCTTATATACAACTCTATATATCGTTCACAGCAACATCCAAAGTTTGTGAATTATCACTAAGGGTCGTTGCTCCAATCGTTAATACCCGGCCATCAGTGTAATAGTCATGATCGTCATTGATCACTTCCACCGTTGCTAATGGGTACTTGTCTAACTCGATGTCTGGTAGTAACGTTCGTATCTGATTAGCAAGCCGATCTCGCTCTTCATCAACATTAGGGTCAATGTTATGAAGCACGGTCACAATGCCTGAGTAAGGCGTGACTTTAAGGCCATCATCATAGCTAATTGCGCCTAACCACTGAGGCTGGTTAGTTTTAATATCAACACCTGCACGCCACCAACGAATATGGCTGCGCTTCATCAGGTTACCCGGCAATTGAAAAGCCATATCTTGCGGCTTGTCTCGCCAATATAAATCAGACACTGGCGGCGTTTTTTCTCTAAGCAATGCGAGATAACCAACCCATTCAATCTCATTTCGAGAGAAGGTTTGATTCTCTATCCAGCCTAATTGCTTCATTAAGTCTCTTGGGGTTGCTCCAACATAAATTACGTTGATCGCTTGCGCCGAGTAGAACGAAGATTTACCGGGGAACGCTTTATAGGTAACCGAGTTCCAGTCGACTTTGTTTATTTGAGCCGTCTCTGGTTGATTCTGAAAGTCATCCGCTTTCCAGAAAAAGTGAGCGTAGTTCGCAAACAATACCCACGCCAACAACAGCGCACTAGACTTAAGTACTAAGCATCGCCACTTCATTCGGTAACCGATAATGGTGAAGACTAATACCGCGAACACACCAACGATCAAGCTATTATGCTCCGAGATAAATATCTTAAGGCTATTAAGCCACGGGAAGTTTTCAACGCCGTGCGCCAGTAACATGCCCCAAGCAATGAACTGCCCTCCACCAAGGGCCAAACCGATAAACGCCAACACACTAAAATTACGCCACGGTACACGATGCGAGCCAGCTATAAATGGCACAACCCAAGCGATAGGCCCTAATAAACGAGCAAAAAGAATGATGTATGTGCCTTTGCGAGCAACCAGATAGCGGCAGCGCGCAATTAATCTTTTGGTTTTAGGGCGAAACTTAATGAGCCTTCGTTGCACCTTAACACCGTATTTATAACCAATGAAATAACTGAGTTGATCACCAAGCAAACCACCTAGCATCACCAAAACCAACGCCATCCATGCACCTGAATACAGTTGAAAGCCCGCTGCGATAAAGAACGGCTCTCCCGGTACAAATAGGTTTGGGCCAATGAGAGCATCACCCAATGCTCCCAGAAACAACCCTAGTCCATCAAACATAACAACCTCAACGCTTACTGTTCTTTGTAGTGACCAAACTTGTAGTTCATCTCGTTATTACGCATTTCGCCTTTAAAGAAGCGTCTTACATTGGCTTTAAGATAAGTAGAGCCTGTCTTAACAACGCCATCTTGATCTAATCGACGTGGGTCAAAGCCAAAGGTCATATTTAGGAATCTAAATCGCCATGTTTTGCTCGCACGTTTTACATAATCACAGTCCTCACAAAGGACAATCTCTTCATCGAAACCACCGATCTCTTCATGTGCTCTTTTGGTTGAGAAAATACACGCGCCAATCGCGGTTGGGAAAAAGAACTGCGTCGCAAATAAGCCCGCATTAAACAGCCCATAACCGAGTTTATGAACCAGTTGCAGCCCTTTTGAACTCATGTATACGCCAGCAACTTCAAGCTTGTTCTCTTCTAATTCATAAAGCGCTTTCGCAAGGAAGTTTCGAGGCAAGCTTACGTCGGCATCCAAGAAAAGGATTCGGTTGTATTGAGCCAAAGCAGCCCCGGAGTTTCGACCAAGGCTAACACCGCGTTCTTGCATATGGTGGACTGTCAGTTTTGGCAATGCACTTTCATAGGCTTGTGCGACTTCTCTGGTGTTATCTTCACTGTTCGAGTCGACAACAATCACTTCAAACTCTTGGTGGGTTTGCGCGCTCAACTCTTCCATTAAGCGGCTAATGCGTTTCTCTTCGTTTAGCGTAATTACGACAATGCTTACCGGTTCCATATTTTCACCTATTCATTCTGCTGTTTAATTAACACTAAGATTAACGAACTAAGCCTTAACCAAGTCTTAGGCAAACATTCATTTTCCGTTCATTAACTTGATGATTTAGCGGTGATATAAATAGATAAGAATGGCGATGTAAAAGAGGTTAAAATGCACTAAACAAGCGTTAGCGAACGTTTTATCTCCAAACGAACCCATTATCTAAGGAAATTCACTTTGAGATGGGCTTCTGACTTGCTCATATTGGAATGTGATGTTAGTATCCGCGCTCGCTTAAGCATGAACTTTTATGTTTAAGCATTACCACACACTCAAGGTCGCATTGAGGTGTGAAGTTAATTTTTACTAATTTGAGAGTAAAACTATGAAATTTGAAGCAGTAGTACGTACTGAACTAGGTAAAGGTGCGAGCCGCCGCCTACGTCACGCTGGTAAATTCCCAGCTGTAATCTACGGTGGCGAAGCTGAAGCTGTAGCTATCGAACTTGTTCACGCTGATGTGATCAACCAAATGGACAAGCCTGAATTCTACGAAGCAATCACTCTACTGATTGACGGCGCAGAAGTTAAGGTTAAGCCACAAGACGTTCAACGTCACGCGTTCAAGCCAAAAGTTGAGCACATGGACTTCATCCGCATCTAATTCCCTACCAAGGAATAAGATTGGATTAATCCAGCCTTCTGCATAGAAAAGATAATCGATCTTACCAGTCGAGAAATCTAGAAATTCGAAACCCCGATGCTACCAACATCGGGGTTTCACCGTTTTTGAGCCCTCAAAAAACGTCCAAAACATCTTATCGAATCCAAACTAAAGATACCTACCCACGCGCTCTACTTCTTTCAAAGCAATACCATCGGCTGCTATACCAACAGGAGCTGAACCTAGTGAATACCACTTAACATCATCAGTCTCTTGAGCGGTGATATCTCCTTTCCAGTCACTCACGATAAAATAATGAATCAACTGAAGTTCCTTCGTAGGATGGTAAAGCGAACACAAGTATTGGTAATCAATCGGAACAACATTAAGCTCTTCATCAAGTTCACGAAACAGCGCCTGAACCTGGTTTTCACCGTGTTCAATATGGCCGCCAGGTATAGTGATTAAACCGGGATCGGTCTCCCTAGACTCACTACGATTTTCTAGTAATACCTGCGATTCCTTCAGCATGATAAAAGAAACACACTCGTGGACATCCATCTAATTTTCCTAAAGCCGTTACAAAGGTAGTTAAGTTTGTTGTTCTAGCTTGTGTTAATGCTTAATTTACAACAAGCTTTTTACTCAGCCTTTCATACAATTCAAAAGCTTCTGTTTTAGATATCAAATTTCCGAGAGCGTATTGATGAGCTAGCTCAATATCGTCGCTTTGATTGGAGTAATAGCGCTTGGCGACTGCAGCGCACTGGCTCAGATTGGTGTACCAACTGCCGTCTTGCTCAGCCACAAAATAATACGCCGCTCGCACTAACTTTTTACCAATTACCTTAACGATATCCGCATCAGTCATTGTTTTGAAACTCGAGGGCATTTGCTCAAGAAAAGTAGACAAGTCACCATTGAGAGCTTGAGCGATTTCAATGCTTGGTTTGTATAGTGGGAACTCATTAGATAAATCATTCCCCCAAACACAACAGCAGCAATGCTTGAGCCAAAACTGCCAATGGAATTCTTCGTTGGGTTGCAGAACATCCCGCAGGAAGCCAGGATCGATATCAAGCTTGGTCACTTGCGGATAGGTTTGGGGTATGGTGTCGGAAAGTAGGTTAAATACTTCCTTTTCTCTCTGACCAACAGGCGTAGCGAGTACGATAGAAACATCCAAATCAGAGCTACCAACAATGGCCGTTCCTCTAGGCACGCTTCCATACAAGTAGATACCATCAACTTGACCTGGAAGCTCTCTTAGCAGCGAATCAACGACTGCTGACACCACGTCTTGAAATTCAGGCGCAATGTTCTTTGGCGAATAAAGATTTTGAATGAACCCTTCTCTATCGAGCCCTCTATCTAGCTTCTGCATACCACTTTCCATCACTAAGCCTTTTTCCAATCAGAACGTAGAACCGCCAACACAACTGTATCCCACCATTGACCTTTGAAGAATCGATGAGCTTTAAAACACGCTTCTTGTTTCATTCCCAGTGACTTACATAATTTAATCGCAGCCAAGTTCTTGCTGATGGTTTCGGCGTAGATACGGTGTATGCCTAACTCTGAGAAACCAAAATCAGCGAGGGCTTCAGATGCTTCTATAGAAAGCCCTTTCCCCTGAGTTTGCCTCGATAAAGCACAGCCCATTGAAGCTTGTTTATCGCGTTCAAGACGTAAACAAACGGTTCCAATAAACTTCCCCGAATCTTTGCTTTCAACCGCTAGCTGATAGGACTGGCGTGGTACTTCCAAAGCCTGTGCAACAAACAACTGGGTTAGCTCTCGATATTTGTTAGGTTCACAATCACTTTCATCATAGAAACGCTGATACTTAGCGTCTTGAGACATCGCAACAAAGGCACACTCGTCTTCGAGACTCATATCTCGAAGAATCAACCTGTCAGTTTCCAGCTTAAACATCAAAATTCCTTTTTATCTTATAGCCTTGAAAAGAAAAGTCTCGGAGGTGTTTACTCGTATACTTTCCCGTTATGCTTCAACCAACCATGAGTGTGATGATTACGAGGGTCTTTGTGCGTCCAGTGCATTACGCCACCTTTCTTGTTCCATTCATATTCACCATAAAATTCAACTCGATCGCCCTTTGCCAGTCCCTGAACACGAGGCGCTAAGTCAATATTATGTGCGACTAACAAGGTTTGTCCGCTATCGAGTCGCAAAATGAATTTCTGATGTCGAGAGCCTTTATTATCATCAGGAAGTACTCGATACACCGTACCCGATCCGCGCACCTGAACGTCGCTTTGGTGATTTTCGTAAGCTTGCTTAAGTCGCGTATCATTCGCTTGAACATGACTGATGCCGAAGCTAAGCAGCACTATAAGTAGAGCGAAAAATTGTTTCATTCCTTTCATTTCCCATATCTGTGTGTTGATTTGGGATACTGGTTGGGCATCCCCTCTTTTAACAATGCTTGTACTGAGTTGGACAATAACCTCTCGAAACGTCCGAACTGCGTAGTTTTACATGCTTGGTCGAGCGCCCAGAAACACGTGAGCGCCACAGCTTAAAACTGCCAAGCTTGAGATGGCTACGCATGAAACGAATCACTTGTGATTCATTTAAACCAAATTGGTGCTCTATTGCCTCAAATGGCGTTCGGTCTTCCCACGCCATTTCGATAATTCTTGATTCATTCTCTTTAGATAGCATCATGCATACTCTTCCTTTATAAACTGGAAGAAATACGCCCGTCTTAGATTTAAAGATCACAAGTGACCACTTTGAACTACACGACTTATAAAGTTCAATAAAACAACAAGCTAACTCAAATTATGGCTATTTGCTTTCCAGCCACTCAGAACGCAATAGACCATACTTAATCGAGTCATAATACTCGCCTTGGTAATAACGCACTTTTCTTAGCCTAGCTTCTTGCTGGAAGCCTAATTTGAGGGCTAGTGACATCATCCGCGGATTACCCGACCAAGTGGTTAAACCGACACGCTCTATCTGCTTGTTTTCGAATAGGTAAGATACCCAAAGAGGAAGAGCTAACGCAGCAATACCCTTCCCCCAATAGTCGGAGTTATAAATGACTACTCCGACTTCAAGCCAACGTGTCTCTTCACACTCCCAATAACAACTGACGGTTCCTACAGGCACATCGTCTACAACCACCAACTGTAAGTCGGATCCATTGAGTAACCGTTGAAACGAACGGCTTTCAAATTCGTCTAATGACGGGTGGGAATATGGGAAATAAGGGCCGTTAAACTTCGTCCACTCATCGTTTGAGATAACCAAAGCATAAATGGTGGCTAATTCGCTAGACATGGCGGGCCTAATACTTACCTGCATTTTCTCTCCTTGGTTTGCTGCTTAGGTTTGGTTCTTGGTCTAATTTCTAGAGGGATTAGTCGCGACCACAGCAGCTAGTAATCTCATAATAACCATTAATACTAAAGTAACTAAATCGGATGACTACCAATCTAGCAGCGAGGCAATCATGGGGTTAAATAAGCTTGTGCGAACTCTCTAAGCACTCTCGCATTATTGTGGTATTTGCTATCCCCGCACTTTGTGCCATCTACTCTGATGTCCGGGCTGGAATATGCAGGTATAACATCTCGCTCATAAGACATCACTGTGCCTCTGTCAGCACAAATTGTACCGAAGGAATATTGAGGAGCTCTTGGATACGTTCCAGAAATGTAACTTTCTATACTATCAAAATCTTTCAATAACGTTTTATAGTCATGATTAGCACCACTTAAATGGCCAATTTCATGCTCCATTAAGTAATCAGGGCAGTTTATCGCTAAAGAAAAAAAGTAGGATACCGAAGAAGACATACCACAATAATCAGACTCAAAGCTAAAATTATAATTAGAAAATACTATCCCAGTAAAAATGGGGACGCCGTCTTCTGTTGTTTCTGGAATCGGTTCTTCCATCGAGAGTTTTAATAACCTCTCTGCTGCGCCCAAATCTTGAAACCAAAGGCTGTCGATTTCAGACGTATAAGTCACCTTAGTGACTTTTCTCGTCATAGGGACGCAGGAGTTTTTTAACACCAGATTCGAATAACTTTCCCATGTCGCTATTTTAGAGGCTATAAATGCTTTGGAATATTCATCTAACACCGATTCATCAACATAAAGGTGGATTTCTGTATTCAAAACCTCGCTCTGTACACAAGTAGGAAACTCGATGCTTTGAGCATTGGAGAGTCGACTATTGCTCAACACTATAATCAAAACACAACCAACTAACTGGATGAGCCTTTTAAAAGAACTCTCACTGACTCGTGTATTCATTTCCACCCTCTCCCTATATTCAAAACCACAAAGAGCATCAAAAACGCCGTGACTTAAGATTCATATCAACCCCCATTACACATATAAGCATTGGCCTCTCAAAGTAACCTGCACTACCTGTGTTTTTCAGAAAATAAAAAGCTCGCCATACAATGACGAGCCTTGTTGATTATGGGAGCTTAACGCTTATAAGACCTTAACCTTAACAGATCTAGCCACTAAGACAGCTGATCGCGTAAAGCCAATTCAACGTTTTTCAATACTTTGAACTCTTCTCGAGTACAACCGCGCGCCACGGAAACCCAATGGTCGCCAGTTTCATCGGCCCCTTTAAACTCTGCACGCAACTCATATCGTCGCCATGTAACAAACGCCAAAATAAAGGTCAGTGCAAGCATTGGTAAACCGAACTGAGGAACAAATGCCCAAGTCGCCGCCGAGAGGACTAAAGCCAACGAAACGATATTGATTGCGTTTTCTTTAAGACCCAATTGACGAATTTCTAACTGTTTGATTTTACGTAAGCTATACACATCTTTTTTAACTCGGAGTTCATCAGAACCCACCAGAAAGTCTGATGCTTTGTATGACCTACGAAGTCGCACTAAATTCGCTAACCTGTTGCGTGTTTGGTTCTTATTCATCGCCTTTCTCCATGTTATTTAAAGGTTAGTAAAAACTAATATAATCATGAAGTTAATGAACGAATGCTTGTTTTATAAATCAAACCAATATTAAAATCAAGCCTATGCAATTAATAACAATTATAACAACACCACTTAGCATATAAAATTCAAATAAAAAGAAGGCTTATTGAGGAGTCTACTCATCGTAAATCGATGTACTTTAGTTAAGTGAGATATAGGCCGATAATATTTCCAATAACCGACCAAACATACCAAACGGCGGGCATAATTCCTCCTGCTTTGTAACCACTTATTTCAACGCGATTTTTGCGACAAACTTCGTGTTCAAGGAATGCTGAACAGTGGTCACATAACGCTCCACTTGTCATAGGTCGCATAACTCCCTTGCCCACTATCCATCCGGCTTTTAAATACCTGAATCACTCAATTGAACATATCAATATAGCTTATCGATTAAGCAATTGATCTCATAATGTAGAGTCTGTACGCTTACACTATGCACACGGTTACCTAATGAAGATCACGATGAACGAACTACTGACATGCGGTATGGAACAGAAACAACGAACAACGGTGACGAGTTTATTCGCAAGAAATGGATTTAAGATCGCAACGACTGACTTTGATGATGTGACTTTCGAACGTGAAAATGTGTTGGTCAACGTTCGATTTGATTCCTCTTCTAACGTTGAATCGATTTCAACTCTAAACAACTAACGAGCTCACAAGCAGGTCGCTAAAATAATTGAATGGCCAACATTCGAGTCATTTTAGCGTATCTTGCAACCTGCCCTTTTCTACTTCATCCCCATCCTCTTCTCTTCCAAAAGCCACCGAGTGACAATTAAATCAATGACTCGCAATTCCATGAACTTGGCTTATATTTATTAATACCCTTTGTACAAAAATTCGAAATGATGCCTGTGTTCCTAACTCGGTTAATTTATGTCAGTACGCTCTGTGAAAGTTGCGATTCTCAGGCTTTGAACGACATTCTTCAGATTTCACACGACCGCAATAAGCAAAGCCATTTAACAGGCCTTCTAAGCCACAATGATAAGTATTTCCTGCAATGTATTGAAGGTTCGAGAACCGCAGTGAACCATACTTACAATCATATCTTGAATGACACGCGACACAAAAACGTCATGATTTTATATTTCAAAGAGATCGATTGTAGGCAGTTTGGTGATTGGTCTATGGGTGATATTCCACAATCTAGCCTAACTGAACTGGTTAATTTACAGTTTTCAACATCTGATCAATTTAACCCGTACGAAATGTCTGGCGAAAGTGCTTACCGAATGCTTTTAGAGTTAAAGAAAAATTTGCCATCTGAATAGATATTCGACCCGACTTAATCCCTAGAGCGAGCAACAAAAAGCCCCAACGTATGGGGCTTTTTGCGTTTTATAGAGGCATCTATTTGTTATTCTTCAGTAATTTCTACTCACTCTCGCTGCTCGACGCCTCTTGTTCACTGCCAGAAAGAGCTTGCTGTTCGGCGGTAATATCAGACTCTTTGAACACAATGAACGCGCGGCGGTTTAATGCATCGGCTTTTTCAGAGCGTTCATTAATCGCAGGCTGCAACTTACCAAATGACTTCACTTCCCAGTTGAACAGCTTAGGGTCAAGTTTGGTTTTGAGGTATTCAACCACTGTTTCTGCGCGGCGCTCTGCCAACTTTTCATTGTAAGAAAGTGAACCCGCTTGGTCGGTGTGCCCTGCCACCATTATGCTACCTTGCAGGCCGCTCAACTTCGTTGTGAAGTCATCTAACTGAGTTAGGTCTTCTTGCTTGAGTACTGACTTATCGAAATCGAAGTGCGGCGTCATTGCCATATAAACTTTACGTTCTGGTTTTGGCGGCTCACAGAAAGGCATCTCTTCGTACTTCTGAGCTTCTTCAAACACGATAAATGCACGGCGGTTCTCCGCTCGGTCTTTATCTGTCTTACCAAACAGAAGAGGTTGAGTCTCACCAAGATGTTTCACTTCCCAGTCATATTGCGTTGGGTCTAGTTGCCCTTTCAAATAATCTGCGACCGATTTAGCACGGCGCTGTGAAAGGCGCTCATTATATTCGAGAGAACCCTTGAAATCAGTATGGCCGACAATCGTGATGCGCCCTTTTAAGCCTCTGATCTCTTTAACAAAGGTATCTAAGTTGATCTTGTCGAGGTCGCGTAATTGATATCTATCAAACGCAAAATGCTCTGCGATGGCGATATGCACCTCACGCTCTGGCGCCAAACACTCGCTGATTAAAAACTTAGACACATCGATACCAGCAAACTTGTCTCGGTTCTCCTGACTCACATAGGTGTCGGTTGCACAGCCGGACAGCAGCAAAGTACTCATCACTGCGCTTATTAGGAAAATAATTGTTTTCATCTTACTCTTAACTGTCACTTCGAATTCTCAACTCTTAACTTTCAACCCACTTTGGGGCAGGCTTAGATCTTACCGACTAAGTTAATGAACACACCGGATGCGTCGTAGTCGTCATCATTGGTTAAGTCACTATCAAACGCAGAGAAGTTATAACCAATCCCCATTTTGAAGTTCTCGCCAATGTGCTTGTTCACCGAAACTAGCGCACCGTGTTCTAGCTCATCGTTGAGTGTGTCTGTTTTCCAGTGGTATTCACCCGTCACATCCCACTCTTTCATCACGCGATAAGAAGCGCTAAGTCCATATAGGTCGATGTCACTTTTAACCATCTCATTCGCACCAGATGCTCGTTCAAAAGCTTGCTGTTTGTCTTTATGGGCGTACTTAGTACCGACGTCCCAATGTTGGTCAATCGAATAGATCGCTTCAACTTCAATGATCTGACTGGTTTCGTCTTGATAATCCACATCGCGATCCAGTTGATCGAAATCTGCAATATAGGTGTAGCGGCTCAGTAAATTGAGTCGATCGTTGTAGATCGGACGATACGCGAGGCCGCCAGTGGCTTCAGTAAATTGCGCCATGGTTTCGCCCGTAGTCTCGCTTTCGGTAATGGAGTAGTTGTACTTGCCGAACAATGTGTACTCTTCCGTTAAGTGATGCGTATAACGGTTGGTCGTCACGATTTGTTGAAGTTCTCGCTGAGCGATGTCAGGGTCGTCTTCACTCTTATCCACTCGGTATTCAAATTTGTGGCTAAGGGTTATGTCATCTAGGTCAATTGAGGCATTGAAACTGATGGATTCACGCTCTGTGGTAATGTTCTGGTCATCTTCAATTTCACCAAGCTGATAACCAATCCCCATCTCGACATCTTCCGTCACATCGTAGCCAAAGCCGTATGAGTCGATACGGCCATGACCATCATTTTCATCAACAAACTGGTTCTCTTGGTAAAAATCGACACTGCTGGTGAGGTCTGCACGCTGACCAACAATCACGTTGTTTTGGCCTTCGTAGTTATCATCTACATAAGTTACGTAGGTTGAGTGGTCATCGGATACATCGTAAGTCACAGTCGCTTCTGCTACTTGGCCTCGGTCGCCATCGGTGTATTCGCCACCAAGAGACAAGTCTTCCAACACTTGGAATTCAGCACCAATCGACGCGCTGTCGTTTTCGTCATAGTCATCCGACTGGTCGACGGTCTTTTGCCCTTTGACGTAAACGCTGTTCTCGCTGTCCCACATGTATTCCAAACGCACACCTGCTAAGGTCGCATCGCTGTGCTCGTCGTTTTGGTTAAGCTCTTCAGTTTGTTGCCCTGCCGCCGAAACTTTGATGTGCTCGGTGATTTTAACTTGAGTCTCGATCTCAATCGTTTCAGTATCTGTTTCTAGATTACCATCGACATCGCGCTCTTCATTGGTCGAGAAGCGAGAGAGAACCGCCAAGCGATCAGTAGCTTGTAAACGAACTTCAGCACCGTATGCCTCTTGCTCTAGATCATCGCTGCTGCTCGCGTAGCTGTATCCCGCGTCTTTGTCTCGGTACCAAAGCTTAAGGTCATTGCCAACGGCACCAAAGATGGTTGGAGCAAGATCGTAAAGGCTAGTCACAGCCGTTATTTGGATACTGTCACCCTCGCGATCTTCTAACGTATCGCCAATGGGCGTAAAGGTTAAACCACCATCGGTAGAGACGAAATTCGACTCGGTTTGCCTGCCTTCACTGTGTGCAAACTCAGCCTTAATGTAGGTACCTTCTGTTGCACGCAACGTTAAGTCCGTACCGTAAGACTCGTAGTCTTGGTTGTCCTTTTCTTGAGTCGCATACGTCACGCCAACACCAACGTAATCGTTGATCCAACCTTTAGCACGACCACCGTAAGACATCGCATCTAATGAATCTGAACCTTGTGGGACGTACTCATAGTCTACAACCAGAAAGTTTTCGTAATCGTCTCCGTTTTCAATCACGCTGCCAAAGCTGTCGGATAGGATGTTGTCGAGTGGCTTGGTCAAAATAATTCGACCTTGGTACGGGTCAAAGTCATAGTCGACGCCCGGCTCAAGTGGGATTTCATTCTGCACTAGGCCAGATTCATCTTTTACTTTGACGTAAACTTTGTCACTTCCCGGTACCGCTTCACCATGACGAAGGAAGTACAGAGAGCCGCCTGTACCCAAGAACTCATCGTGTGCATACAAGGAATCAGCTTCTGCGGTAAAACCGACCATGTTCAGACGATCTTCACCGTATTGTGTAGTATCGCGAGTGCGATAATCAGCTTTGAAACCATAGAGGCTACGGTTGTAATCGTTGTTCTCAGTGCCTGTTAAACCCGTGTTGTAGTTACCCCACAAGTATTGAGACTTATCGTATTCCACATTGAGGTAAACCTTGCCCTTGGTGTTGACCACTTTTTCGATGTTTGAGCTGTCACCATAGTTACCGTAATAAAGCTCATCGTCGTCTTCAAGGATATCGAACACATCCGAATCGTCGGAGGCGAACGGATGTTTGAACATGTCTTTGATTTCACTTTCTCGCGTATCAAAGTGAGTCGTTACACGAAGTTTGTCGCCAAATTTACCCTGACCAAAGTACGCTAAGCGACCTTGGTTGTAGATGTCATCTTGGTACTGGTCATCGACACTTAATGCATCGCTATTACCAGACACATTATTCTTACCAACATAAAGATCAGCCAAGCCAGTTTGTGCGTAGTACGTATCTGGAATACGAACGTACAGCTTGTAACGACGTTCATCACCGTTATCAAACACAACCTTGGTAGGGAAAATGTAGGAGTCTGTTGGTAAGTACTGGTCTGCATATAAGTTGCCATCTTCGACATCAAATTCATCTTCACCGATGATGACTTTATCTACGCCTTTCAAGCCAGTGCCGATGAACTTCGCTAAACCCGCATTGGTCGGGATGTTGTGACGCATCAGCTTTGCCTGTCCGTAACTTTTACCTTTGCTCTCTTCATCGTCGTTATCGTTTCGGTCGATATCGACTTCAGAGTCCGGCTTAACTAAGTCAGTCACACCAACGGTGGTCACATCCATGTTGCCATCTTTGTCCCACGCTTTTAGGCGGAACATCAGCTGCTCACCGACCTCAAACTGATAATCAACATCAGTTTGACCATCCCAATTGATGTCAGAGTCGTTCGCCAGTTTATCGCCTTCAAGCACAGCGATTGGCTCAGACAGACCAAAGTCACCCACTCGGTACACTTCCAACTGGTACTTTTTGATGTAGTAACCGTAGTTGGTGGTAATGGTGAAACCGACGCTGTCACGCAGTGTGCCTTGTTCGACTTCTAATTCATCGCTGACACTGACATCTAATACTGGGTCAAAGCGAGTGATGTCACGGCTTGCCCAAATAGCGCCTTGCTCTAAGTAAATACGCGAGCTGTCTTGGTCTTGGTTCGGCTTGGTGATTTCAATGCCAGTCGTCTCAGAACCGAGTTTTTCAAGCTTACCTGTGTCTTTCGCTACCGCCATCACAGGAATGGCTGTTAACACACACGTCGCTAAACGAGACTTACTAAATACTTTCATACAATTTCCAGTTACGGTTCCAATGGCTTACTTCTGTTCACTTTGTTGGTCTTTGCGATGAACGCTAAAGTTGAACTTGGTGAGCTTGTTCGGGGTAATTCGCAACACTTTTGGGTTTTCGCTCACCACTTCCATGGAGGTGGAGAGCGAATCAGTGTCCAACTTCACGAGGAAGTTCTTACCTTTCTTATTGAGTACCCATTGGTCGGGCACGTGGTAACGACCGTACTGGTCTGTGTAAATAACGATTCCCTCAACCGTCATCAACTTAACGCCCGGAATACCATCTTCGTAAATACCTTTGTTCTCGATAACGATTTCCCACAGGTAATCCTCGCCATCGCGATACAGGTTTCTGGTTACGTTGAGGTTTTCCGCGCTCAGTCCCTTTTTCTTGTCCGATTCATGCTTAAACTGAATCTGACCTTGTGCGTCGAACTCGATACGAGAGCCCGCATCGGTTGTGACGTAGAAATCAAAGCTTTGCTGTGTGCGAGTTTTAAATTGAATCACCACTTTGCTGGTTTCTGGCAGTGTTCGGTTCACTGAATGTCCCCAAAGGTCACCAAGCTCCAAACCTTGTTCAAGTGCAGTGGTTATCGCACCATCTTGAATAGCAACGTCTTGACCATCACGAATGATGTGCGTCGAATCAGCGATGTAGCCTTGTGTTGCTAAGTTCGCAGTTAGCTCAACATCAAACGCGGTTGCATCAGCTTGGAATCCATCTTTGTTATGATCTTCAAAAACTTTACCGATGATCGATGAGGTATCGAACACCTTGTCCGGCTCAATGGTCACTTTGGCGGTGTCTTCATTAGAAACAGCCGAGCCATCAACCTTCGCTACTGCGGTGTTGATGTAATCACCAAAAGTGGCACCTACCGAGACACGCAATAAGTAACGAATACGCAGCTTCTCGCCCGGATCAAAGTTCAACGATGTGAACATTAACTTGCCCGTATCTGATGGATCTTGAGAGATAACCTGATCGTCTTCCGTACCGAACTCACCATCAATGCCGCTTAGCACAACTTCTGATGTATCCACGATGTATTTCAGACCACCTGGGTAACGGTCTTCCACAGTCACGTTCTTAAAGTAAGATTCATTGTTGTTCTCAACGATGATCTCGTACTCAACTGCATCACCCACTTGCGCGGTATCTTGCAGCGCAGACTTGGTTAGCTCCAACTCCCCAGAGTTATCTGGAATCTTCTTGATGTGAGTAGTTACGCTGTCGCTGGTTTCAGTACCGTCAGATTCAGTCGCCGTAAAGGTATTGGTAATGTCGTCATCCAAGCCCTTACCTAGCGTACCCACGACTTCAAACGCGTAAGCATTTCGTTTGTTGGATTTCAGGTTAACGGTAGTGTCTAAGTCTTTATTCGACGGGAAAGAATGACGCTGAATAACCGCGCCCGAGTCGTCGACTTCCACACCTTCAATTGTCCAATCGATAAAGACTTTATTACCTGTGCTGTTTTGTAGTCCACTGATCTCATCGGTTAGACGAACATTAGCCGCGTTACCTTGACCGTTGTTGGTCACGGCTAAGTAATAAGTGACACTGTCGTCATCTTCGGTGTATTCAGGCTTATCAGAACGTTTTTCAACAACCAAATCAGCACCCACTGGCGGCAAATCCAAAGCAGATACTTGATCTGCCAATGCCTGCATCGAGGTTTCAGAGGCCAACATGCCTTTAGAACGAGCGCGCATCGCTGGGCTACCAGTTAAGTCGAGGTAGTATCCAAGCACATCGATATTAGTCAGCATGTCTTCGTTGACCGTCAATGTGAACGTGTAATCAATCTTGCCGCCCGGCGATATGTCGACCAAGGTGAACAGGTCTTTGTCGTCATCAAAGGTGCCAGGTTGAGTTTCAGCCCCTTCTGATGTTGCCGTTAGTGTCCATTCATCAAACGCATTACTAAAATTACCATCAATATGATCACCCATGGATTCAGAGAACTGGGTGTAAAGCGCGACATCTTTGGCTATACCTCGGCCTATGTTTTGCACCACTAAGTGATACTCAACCTGCTCTCCCGGCACGTAATACGGGGCATCGGTAAACAGCTCAGCTTGAACCACAGCCGCAACTGTTTGAACTGGAGGACTGATAACATCGCCGCCATCTACTTGCGCAGTATTAATGATGTGTCCGGTCGCGGTATCGACTACGGTGCCTTTTGAGCGGAACACAACTGTGCCGTGCGGTGCAATATCCACACTGTACTCAATCGGGCTAATTTGCTCCGTCGTCGTTCCTACCGTGGTTGACTCAACAACCAAAGAAGTGGTTCCAGCAACAAAAGCAGGCCCAGTGGTACCATCGTAATAGCCCACCTCTATCGTGCTCATGTCATCGACAACACTTAAATCGCTGATGTAGTTGTTAGAGGTGTTTTCAATGGTAATCAAGAATTCCAGCTCACCACCCGGCTCATACTCGGTTTGTACGTTAGTTTTCGTCGCAACAAACTCAGAGTCTTTCGGTGTCATGACTACCGTTGAGTCTTGTGGTGTTCCGTTATAAGTGATGGTTGCCGTGTTACTGATATCGCCAATCGCCGTCGTACGAATCAACGCCTTAACATGGAATGTCACGGTACTTTGTGGCGCCACATCCATACTCACATCGATATCTTCACTCAAGTCGAACGTCTTGGGAGTGACAACAGAGCGATCATCCGAGGCGTCAAAGCTCACTTCCCATAGTAGGAATGCCGACTCTTGTTTATCCGCGGTCGTGTCGACTTGAATGTCACTGATGATGTCTTGAAGTTGAACACCAGATGCAAACGCATCAGAGCTGTTGGTTACGGTGATGTCGTAGTTAATCAGCTTGGTTACTTCATACGATGGCGTATCAACCGTCTTCTTGACCGAAACCGTCGCCAACACTGGTGTACTGGTAGCACTGTCATCAAATGTTGTGCCGTCAAAGGTCGCTGATGCGATGTTAGTAATATCGCCTGTCGCCAACGGATTAGTCGCAACTTGAATAGTGAAAACAATACTGTCTTGAGGCGCAATATCGAGCGTCTCATGAAGGTCTTCACCACGGGTTGCATCCGGTACTGGGGTTTCACCGGTTGTCGATACCGCCGATATTTGGATTGAAGCAGGGTCAAAAGCTTGTTCAGTCGTACCACCTGCAATCGTGGTTTCAACCGACTTCAGCGCATCTTCAATAGCAACATCTTCAGCCCAACCTAAGCCGTTATTCTTAACAGTCACGGTGTACTGAAGTGTTTCTCCCGGAAGGTACTCTGCTTTATCGACATCTTTAGTGATCTCAACTTGCGCATCTTCTGGAATGTAGGTCGCGTCTGCAGAGTGCTCACCGTCGTCGCTATCAACTTTAACGACGTTAGTGATCTCGCCTTTGGCCTTATCATTAACAGTGTTGGTCACGACAAATGAATAACTGTCACCCGGGTGAATGCTGTAAGTCGCACTATAACCCTGTGCGTTATTAACCACATCTTTGCGAGCGTTCAGGGCTGGATCGCCACTGCCATCAAGCTGTTCGTCGCTAATGATCCAATTACCTGTCAACGCTTGCTCTTGATCTGGGCTGTTAGCCACCTCTGTCATGATGGTATCGATGCGATCCGTCAGGACTTGATCGACAAGGTAACCTTCACCTGTGTTAGCCACGGTGATCTTGTATGAGATAGGTTGACCCGGTTGATACTTAGCATCAGGTTCTGCAATTGGCGTCGTTTCTTTGGTTAGAACCAATTGACCCGACTTCGGAGTGATAAAGCCTTCTCGTAAGCGAGCGATCTTCGAATCGTCCAAACCATGTCGTAGATAAGCCGTATTGGTAAAGCGCCCAATCGCGTCATCTCGTACCTTGCCTTGGACGTGAATACGGACAACTGTGTAATTATCGCCGCCACCCGTACCGGCATCGTCACGCCCAGCCATCTTGATCGATTCAACAGGTAAATCGATGTCTGGACTGTTTTGACCAACTAGCTTATCAAGCTCTGAGAAGTCATTAGCGTTGAGATCTGACGGCGCCGAGTTATAAAGCACATCGTAATCAACCGTCCATTCTGTCAGTGCCGTTTTCATTGAGCCATCGACAGTCTCGACTTCAAAGCCGCTGATGATGTCTCGAATAGAAAACAGGCCAGAATCCACATCGTCATTGGTGATGTCGATGTAGTAATTCACTGTTCCTCCCGGCACGTACTCAGGCGTATCCGTCCATTTATCAATTAGGATATTCGAGCGACCCGGATCAAGTACGATGTCGTTGGTGTTATCACCGTTCACTTGCGCCGTGTTGGTAATAGTGCCTGTCGCTGAAGTCGACACGGTGCCTTTCACATCAAACACAATACGCTCGCCAGGACGAAGATCGACAGTTGCATTCAATGGGACGCTACCGTTGTAGTTACCTCGTACGTCATAAGAACCAACAGGTTCCACAGCAATCGCGGTGGTCCATTCAGAGAACGCATCATCACCATCTTCGGTTTTGATGGTATGAATAGCATCGATAACACTCACGTCATTCGCGATGCTATCACCCGTATTCTCTAGCGTAACTTGATACTCAACATCCCCGCGAGGTGCGTAGGTACAACTACTGCCATCGTTTGAAGGAACAGAACACCCTGCCGATTCACCATCGGTATACACCAAGGTTTTGAAGTAATCGAGCTCGGCATCTTTAGGTGGTATCACTTGCGACGTCGCAGAGCCACTTCCTGCGGTCACTTGGTTCGCATCAATCGTGCCCAAAGCGTCGTCACGAACGACACCGGTTAAGTTAAAGGTCAGCCCTTCTCCCGCGGCAATATCGGTTTCAATGTCAAGGTTGCCACTGGTGTTGTAGCTTGGTACATAAGTATCAATATTGGCATCAATACCATTGCTGACTTCATGGGTCATATCGCCAGAAACAAAAGCGGATTCCGTTTTACCGCCAATCACTTCGACTTGAATGTCTGTGATTGTGTCTTTGACCTGAATATCATTCGCCCAACCGTTTTCAGGGTTTGTGACTACAAATTCATACTCAACTTCGTCACCCGGAAGATAGGTATCACCATCACTGAACGGGTTGCCGTTGATCGACACCACACGTTTTTCAACACTGGTATTATTTTCAAGCGGCATTAAATTCGCTGTTCGAGCACTACCGTCGTACGTCGCTTTATTTTGAATGTCACCCAATGCATCTTCACGAATTTGAGCATGAATAGTGAACGTTAGGCTTTCTTGAGGCGCGATAACAATGTCGTTATCAATATCGATGTTATTGCCCGGTACAAAGTCAATCGCGTCGGTAATAGAGCCTGTCGCAACCGTTTTATCTAGGCTAACTTCCCAGCCAGCCAGGAACGGTTGTCCAACAGGATCACCACCTGTTGTGGTGCTGTCTTCTGCAATACGAGTTTGAATTTCCGAAATCGCATCTTCTAGGCGAGAACCATATTCAATACCATCACCCGCATTCTTAATCTCAACGCGGTAATAAACCTCACTCTCACCAGAAGCTTGAGAATATTCAGTTTTTTGCGAAGAGAAGCCTGCATCATAAAACGCTTTTTTAGAGAACGTGACTTCAGGATCTGCCATCGTTGATGGTGGCGATACCGCGATCAACTCATTGCCATTGTCTTCGTCGATGAAAGCTTTGTTGGTAAAAGAACCAACCGCTTTCGGACTGATCTTGGCTTTTATGACATAGCGGACAAACGCTGACGATGCAGCTCGGCCAAAGTTGTCTGCCGAGATATCGAAGTGAGTATCAATCGGCTTATTGTCTTGGATTGAGTTATCAACATCTGGGTTGGAAATACCTGAGCTATCAGTGAATGTTTCAATCGTCCAGCTATCAAATGCAGGGCCACGCGTTCCATCAAAGTATTGAGTGTTAATTTGGTCGATGTCATCACGCAAGCTCATATCATCAACGTGGGCGCTCGCAATGTTCTCAATTAAAATTTCATATTCAACATAACCACCTGGCATGTAGTTAGTTGCGCCAACCAGTTCGTTTTCATCCGTGTCGTAATACGCCAGAATGTTCTTTTCAAAATCAACTTTACGAGCTTCTTGCTGAATATCATGAGAAATGGTGTCGCCATCAACGGTTAGAACGTTAACAACATCGCCATTGGCTTTGTCATTTATGGTCGCGACAACTTGGTACTCAAGCTTAGCGCCCATCGGAATATCGGCTTCAACATTTAAGTTACTGTTGGTTGATGTGTAAACATTGCCAGCACCTGCGCCCGCATCCACATACTCAGAATCGGTTCCAGTTGCGATCGATGTGATGGTCCAATCTGAATACGCTGGTCCTGTATTACCATCCACTAAGCTGACCGTAATATCTTCGAGGTTATCGACGATTGGAATATCGTGAGCATTACCTTTGCCGTCATTCTCAATCACTAAGTGATAGGTCACGGTTTGAGCGGGCTCGTACACCGCTTCATCAGTCGTTTTATCAAAATCTAAATGGTAGCCATCGGGAATCACGACGGTATCTCGATAATGAATATCACCGACCGCATCCGGTCTTACGGTACCTGTTACTGTGTAAGTCACGTCTTCGCCAGCATCGATATCAATCGAGGTTACGATGTCAGTGTCGTTCGCAACATCACCGTCTTTGGTACCATCTGTTGTACCCGCGTTCGCAGGATCGCTCTTAGCAACCGCCACCGTAAACTTGTTTGAACCTACCGAATCATCGAAAAATGGATTACCTGAATTGCCATCTTGTAGCTCCACTGATATGTCATTAATCAGTTCGTTAACGTCTACGTTGTTTCGATAACCATGTCCATCTTGAGAGTTGTACCTAATGGTATAAGTCAACTCATCTCCCGGAGAGTAGCGGTTAATGTTAGTAGTGCGAACAACGCCGCCGTTATTATGTACCTGATGGTTTTCAGCCACGGCACGTTTGGCATACTCACAATCGTCAGTACAACCGGCATTATCATCATGAATCAGCACGGCTTCGTTGCGGATTATGCCGCCGTCTCTGTCCGCTACACCGTTAGATACCGCATTGTCTTTGACATGCGCCTTAATACGCACCGTGACAAAGTCTTTGGCCGGAATTGAAACTGGGAACTCCACATCTTCAGTCGTTTGAGGGCCGAAACCAGAGCCAGTATCAACAGACCAATAGTCAAACGGGTTTTGATTAAGAACATCTTCTACTTCACCATCTTTATCATTCGCTAGCGTAGTAGTGATCTCACTCAGGCGATCCATGAAGATAAGATCGGTCTCATCAGTGTCGCTGTTATTGCCAATAACGATGGTGTAGGTGAGATCTTCACCCGGCGTGTAGCGGACAACATCGGTCGTTTTGGCTAATGAAACATTGATGTCATAGGTACTGTGTGAGTTATCTATTTGAGCGGAAGAGCTGTGGTCACGGTCTGTAATAGGATCGTAAACATCAACACGGTTCGATACTTGTTCTTCTTCATAGTCAGACTTAACAATGCCGCTCACCTCATAGTGAACCCACCCTCCGGGAGTGATATCAACGTCGGTATCGATGTCAGTGTCGTTAGCAATGTCACCGTAACGAGAACCCGGTTTATCTGTGTTGGTCGAACCTACAATTGTCCAACTATTAAAGAAGTTAAGCGCTGAAATACTATCTTGTACCGTTGCGTCATTTGCATAGCCAACACCGCGGTTATAGATATAAATATCGAACGTAGCGCGCTCACCTACAACAAAGTCGGTATTTTGAGCGGTCTTAGCGACTACAAGATTCGGCTCGCTAGGATAGGTACGTACCGTATCCGATAGATTAGTATCTGGTCCCGTCACTGTTGCGGTATTGGTGAATGCTCCCCAAAGAATCTCACTGTCGACACTGCGATCGAGTGTCCCAACAATGGTATAAGTAATCGTCGCACCTGGCGGGATCTGAGCGGTGGCATCCAGATCATTGTTATCCGAGAACGATCCAGGGTCAGTCACGGCTTTCACCCACGGGGAGTCTGCCTCTCTTTCTGCACTGATCGTCCACGAAGAGAACACGGGCTTGGTTTCACCCGGCTCGTGAAGTAACTCTGCTTCTATGGTACTGATTTCATCTTTAACATTGATGTTAGAGGCGAAACCGTTCCCTGCTGGGTTGGTAATGCTGATCGTATAAGTGACAGTATTGGTGGTGTCGGTATACGCGTTTTGTTCGTTATGGCCATCAACACGCTTATCCAATACTAAGTAGTAATCTCGTGGGTATGAGCCTCTGTCGGAATAAAGCACGCTGTCGACTGTCACTTCATTACGGATTTCATCATCGGCAATGGGGTTTACGATCGCCGCAATGCTATAAACGATCTTATCGTGTGGGGCCAACTTAGCCTTCTCGTCCAAGATAAGTTTATTGCTTTGATTACCTTCAATTTGACCAGTAAAGCCGGGATCACTGTTTGTCGAAATTGAGCCGTCAGAGGCATAGGATTTCGCAGTAATAACCCAGCTCAAATATGCTTTAGTCGGTGTATCGTTAATAGACTGAGTCATGACAGAGACTAAATCATCATAAACCGGTACATCAATCGCGTAGCCGTCACCGTTATTCTCTACCGTGATGTCGTAGTTCAGGGTACCGCCAGCTGAGTAGTAACGAGAATCCACTTCCTTTTGGACTTTTAATTTCGAGTTTGGCATTTGTACACCAGAGCCTGACTCGCCTAAGTTATCCCCTAAGCACAAGCCCGCATCGGTACCATCATCAACAATCTGCCCCACACTGGTGTCTGCCACTTTTGCGGTCAGCTTATAATGAACGAAACCCTCAGGTGCGAGGTCGACTTTCAAATTGATGTCGTTTGTTGTCCAAGTATTGTAATTAAATGAACCATAATTCGATCCTTCACCACTTCTATCAGCGACTTCAAGCTTCCACTCGGAAAATGCTGAAGCATTAGAGCCATCCGCTTGCTCTGTCACGATACAAGCAAATTTATCGACAACTTCGATATCGTTGGCGAAGAACTCTGTGTCCTTGTTAGAAATAACAATGTCATAGACCACTTCGTTATCACCGACTATCCCCGGAACATAAGTCGTATCTGTGGTGTTCTTATTACGTGTAATTTGACTTGATGACGTCGTCAGAACGTCTTTCGAATCGAGAATATTGGCCAAAGCATCGCCAGAATCTGCGTGGCCATCAGCATCAACCACTCGGGCTGCAACTTGGGGAATTTGACCAATAGACACAGGGCTAACGTCCACCACAACGGAATAAACAATCTGCTCACCGGGATAGATAGACACTTTGTCTTCTAGTGACTTGTTGGACTCCTTTCCAGATGCATTGAGTTCAGAAAGGCTATTAGAACCGATCGAGGTCACTTCATTGGTCCAAAAATCGTAAGGGTTACCAACCGTGTCAGTTGCGTTCTTTTCGTTGCTGACATCGTTGCCTAGATCGGTTTCAAGATCCGCAAGAAACTGCTGAACCGAATAATGGTACGCGATACCAGTGTTTGCTTGGTTAGCAACCGTGACCGTATAGGAAAACTCATCGTCGACTAGGTAGTTATCCGATTGGTTCAAGGTATGTGTCAGGGTGATACTAGGCTCAGTGGGTGGAGTGATAACCTCATCAACTGTGACCAAGTCATCGCGTGTTTCAGCGGTTATACCGTCATTAACAATGTCGCCGACTAAATTGTCGGCAACGGTCGCTTGAATTTCGTAAGTCACAGAACCGCCTATATCAATCGACGCAGCACTTACTGATAAGTCCCCTGATTCGGCGAAGGTGCCTGGATCGCTTTTGCTGCCTTCAACCTTGCTTACTGAGTTAACGTTGTCAGTAAAGGCTTGTTGCAAAGCCCCTTCAATATTGAGTGCCTTTATGTCTGAAATGACATCTTGAACGTCGATCGTCTGAATAAACGTATCGCCAGTGTTCGAAACCTTAATCTTGTAGGTGAGTTTGTTATTGAGTTGATAGTTCGTCTTATCGACTGAAACAACAACATCATGTTGGTACACACCACGCTGAATGGATTCTGTATTTGATTCAACAGCATCCAATAGTCCAGTGCTCGCACTTGCGACGTTATCAATCGTACCGGCTGCGTCAGCAGAAACGGTGGCGACCATGGTGTAGGTCACCGACCCACCAGCCGCAATACGCACACCTGATGCATCTAAGTTTCCGAAGCGACTGTAATCACCTGGAGATGACAGGAAGGAGGATTGCGCTTGAGTCGAGACTTGCGAGAACGCGCTGACATTATTCCCTTGGTCATCTGTCGTTAAGATATTTAACAGCTCATCCTTAACGTCCAACTCAGCAATAGCTTTATCCGACTCATTCGTTAAAACAAGCGTATAAGCCACCTCTTGGTCGTTGTCATAAGACGCACTGTCAACAGACAGATCCATAACAAGACCCGTTGTGTCCGCATAGGAGGCCAATGGAAACAGCAGAATGGATAAGAAAAAGGCAAGATTGTATCTGAACATTAACGCGCACTTCACAGTAGATTGACAAGTGTCTAGGCAAAAAGCCATAGATTTGACGTCACTAATTTGGCACTTAGCCTATTAGGGACATGCGCAACATACAGTTCAAATAATCCGAACAATTAACATCTGTAAAAAACAAATTACTGAAGATGTTAAATAGAGAATCTGATGTCTAAATTAGAATCAAGACATTGAGTTAATTATCAGAAGGTTAATGTTTTAATGAGTGAGTTTTCACAGTTGTTACGTAACTTCAGAAAGGAACTTCAATTTACACAAACAGAGTTTGCAACCTACTTAAATCAGCTGGACGACGAGTTTAATGCGGTTGACGTCGTAACGATAAATCGTTGGGAAAACAGTAAGGTAAAGCCTAGTACATACAAAGCACTCAAGATCTTACAGTACCTTGGCGGAGATTTATTTGAGACAATAAAGAGCTTTAAATCCGAACAAAAAGACACACTAATCGAACTGTTTTTAAACGAATCCTATGGCTCATTTCAAAGTAGAATTTCAGCTCTATCAGGCCTGAATCAACAACAAGGCAAACGCAACTTTAAGTCACGGCCTTTAATGTCAGAGCCGTGTGACACTGGCGTTATCGACAGAATCAAACTACTTTCTAAATTCACAAAAGTCGATATTTCGCCACTGGACCAAATTGATTTATATCTCTACTACTGTGAGAAAAAAGCACATGGTCACAAGCTGATCAATGTTGATGGCGACATTGTGAGTCACAACGTAGGCTTTTTCTTTGAAGACCATCAATTTGAAACATTAAAAACTCAAGAGCTAGATCTAAGAATGGCCTGCTCTTTAAATTCAAGCAAAAGCATAAATTATTTTAATATAAGCTCACACTCAGAGACAAAAGATCATGTTATTGAGCATATAGTTTCAGACATACAGTTACTTTCTCAGAACAAAAACATTAAAAAATATTCTGTTTTAGTAAAAGACCCCAATATGATGAGACTCTTGAAGAGTGTGGGGTTTGAAGTATTTAAATTTTCAGAACCTTCTGCTAAAAAATGTAATATTACATTCAAAAATAAATATTATAGCTACTGTATATTAACGATTGATAAAATAGACTATCTGACTAATCGGAACGTAATGTCACTAATCAAAGATGAATATTCTACCATGATGAAATTTCCGCAATTACTGCGCGAAGCGCGCAAGAAATTGAAGTTAACGCAAAAGGATTTTGCGGCATACATTAATCACTTAGATGATGAATTCAGCTCTGTAGATGTCGTAACGATAAATCGATGGGAAAATAGCAAAGTAAAACCAAGTAATTACAAAGCCCTAAAGTTATTGGACTGCCTTGGTCTGGACTTGTATACAACGTTGAAATCCTTTGATTCAGAAGATAACGAAGACAGTGCATTACTTGAAGACTTCCTTCGTGAGAGGTTCTTTTCGTTTCAAAGCCGAATATCGTCTATCACTAAAGGGGAAATAGAAGAAGGCTGCGACTGTCAGATCATGCCACTAATGACAGATCAGAATGACAAATCAGTAATAGATAGAATAAAGCTGATTTCACAATATACAAAGGTGGATCCTTCAGCTCTTGATACTATCGACCTGTTTCTCTATTGCAGTGAAAAAAAGGCGCATGGCAGAAAAATGGTCGATGTTAATGGCGATATTGTTAGTCATAGCCTAGGTTTTTTCTTCAACGAAGAGGTATTCGAGCAATACCAAAATAAACATCTACATATTAAGCAAGCCTGCTCTTTAGATTCTAATCATAACTTAAATTACATTGTGGTTAGCGGTCACTCTGAGAAGCGTGAACAATCTATTGCGAACCTGATTTCCGATATGAAGCTTCTTGCAAGAAATACTAAGATTAAAAAGTATTCCATGATCATAAAGAACCCAAGTGCATTGGAACTTATGAAGAACATCGGATTTGAAATATGGAAGTTTTCAGAACCAACAGAACAAAAGTCGAACATCACCTTCAAAAACAAAAACTACCGCTATTGCGTAATGACTATCGACAAGATCGAATTACTGAGTAATAAACATGTTATTTCTTTTATTAGTAAATATGGTTAAGCACCGGATTTTACCAACGATAGAAAGCTTATACTAAATTCTGCTTAAGCTTTTCTTCCAACGCTTGGATACACAGCTTGATGGCGATAGGCGTATTTGAAGCAAATGGGTTTAGCGCATAAACCGTGTTGGTGGGTAATTCAAAGCTTGGCAGCACGTCGACAACATCACCAAATAACTGAGGAATGCAGAAATCTGGAATCACACCGATACCAACACCTGATTTAATCAGTGCAAGGCAACTGTGGAACGAATTGGTGACGCAACTAGCTTGCTGTTGGTAGACAAAGTCCTGCTCAGTTTGAGAACTAAAATGATGAGTCACCTGCTTTCCCTGCCAAGAGTTTGCAATGTAAGGAATCGATTCAAGCTCACGTTTACGCATGCTTTCAACGCCACATAACACATCTTTAAACTCACCTAAACGCTTTTGCTTTAAGTTACTGTCACGAGAACTGCCCACTCGTACCGCGAGATCAATATCGTGCTCCATGAAGTCTAAATGCTGATCGTCGCTTATCAGTTCTGGCTTTAACTTCGGATATTGTTTCATCAGATCGGCAATAACAGGCGCTACCAATAAATCCATCAAGGCATTCGGAGCTGTGATACGAATCCGGCCTTGTGGCTCTTCTAGCTCGGCTTTTGCCATATCCCAAGCCGATTCAGCGATCACATTGATGTCTTTGCAACTCAAATAAAAGCGCTCACCCATGCTTGTCAAAGTTTGTCTTCGTGTTGTGCGTTTAAGGAGAGAGGCGCCTAACTCTTGTTCTAGAATTTTGAGATGTTGACTGACGACAGATTTAGACAACTCTAACTTTTCAGCCGCAGCCGAGACTGAACCCTGATCTACGATATGAGCGAAAATCGACATCTGCTTTAGCTTACTCATCTTATTGTTCTCTTTTTACAAACAGTATTTTCTATTATCTCTGTTTTTCAAATCAATTTCCAAGACTAAACTCAATTCAACTTATCGAAATACCAAATAAAAAAGACAGTGCTCGAAACAAGACTGTTATGGAGAAAGACAATGTTAGACAACCAAATTTTAGAAGCATGTAAGCAAGGCATTAACGCGTGGCAAAAGGCTTTCAACAACCAAGATGCGAAAGGTTGTGCCGATCAATATACTAAAAGCTGTGTAATGGAAGCGCGTCCATTTGGTACTTTTGAAGGTCATGAAGCGATTCAAGCATTTTGGCAAAACATCATCGACCAAGGTTTCAAAGACGTTGATTACACCGATGTAAAATGGGAAGAGCACCCAGACGGCGGTTACATTCTTACCGCGAGTTGGACAATGAACAAAGCGTTTGGCGTTGTACATCATGAACACTGGGCACTTGAAGCCGATGGCTGCGCTCGCTTAGTCAGCGACAACTTCGAAGTTCAAGGCGAACGCTAGAGCTGTAATTAACAGCTAGAAGCTCAAAAATAGAAACAGAAAACAAAAAGCCAGCAATCCAAATGGACTGCTGGCTTTATAATGTTCACTCTTGTCGCCCTTTCACTTGGTTTGAAGGTGATTGAGTGACTCTACACAATCACTCAACACGCTCATCATTTCAAATCAAAGTGTCTGGTAAGACAGAACAAATACAAGTCAAAGTTACAGTGCTGCTTTCTTCGCTTCTGTAATCCAACCATCGAACGTGCTTTGGTTCGCTTTGATCCAACCGTTTACGTGCGCTTCGATATCAGCAGAGCTGTTCTTACCTTTACTCATCATCATGTTCTGAGCGCTTACATCATTGATGTTAAGTTTGATGATTTCAAAAAGCTTCGCTGCTGATGGGTTGTTCTTAGCAAACTCTTTATTCGCAATAATGCGCATTGAGTTCATTTCGAAGCCGTAGTTTTTGCCGTTAGATAGCGTCGTATCCACGTTCGAACGCTCGCCAGGAAGTGCTGAGAAAGGAACTTCTAACCAAACTACATCTTCGTTAGGCACCAATACGCCACTTACCCAGTAAGGTGTCCACGTGTAGTAAAGGATTGATTCACCCTTTTGGTAACGAGAAATTGTATCTGCAATGATTGCAGCGTAGTTACCTTGGTTGTGAGTTACCGTATCGTCCAGTTTGAACGCTGAAAGTTGGTGTTCAATCACCATCTCACAACCCCAACCTGGGTTACAGCCTGTTAGGTCTGCTTTGCCATCACCGTCCGCATCAAACAGCTTCGCGATTTTTGGATCAGTTAATTGACCAATGTTGGTGATGTTGTACTTTTCAGCCGTTTTCTTATCAATTAGGTAACCTTGAGCAGCGCCGCTTACATATTGGCCTTCACGGTAGAATTTCTCATCACCACCTGCCATTGTGTATTTATCAGCATGAAGCGGGAACCAACCTACCGTTAGGAACGTTGCGTCACCCTTTGCAATCGAGGTGTAGCCTACGTTGTAGTCCACTTCTTGAATTGATTTCACGTCATAACCCAGTTCTTCTAGAGCACGGTTAACGATCAATGTTTGGAATGTCTCTTCCGCTACAGACGATTGAACAGGCTGAACTGATACGCCATCACCCGGTAGGCTTGCTGCCCACACGTTAGTCGATACCGCTAATGTAGAAACGATGCTTACTGCGAGTTTACTCTTCCATGAATTATTCATCGGTGTTTTTCCTTAATTGAAGTTCTGATTTGTTACCGCGATTAAGTACATTCAGTACAAGGGAAACAGGTCCCATGCGATACCAGCGTAATTTTGTATTACCAGCATTGACACCCAGTACTTGGGTGATTCTGTCTAATAAGATGGCTAAGATAACGATGCCTAAACCACCAACAGCGGCCAGTCCCATATCCAAACGGCCAATACCTCTCAGTACCATTTGACCTAAACCACCTACCGCAATCATTGATGCGATAACCACCATCGATAACGACAACATCAGTGTTTGGTTCACGCCCGCCATGATAGTTGGTAATGCAAGTGGCAGTTGAATTCGGTAAAGCATCTGCTTTTTGCTTGCACCGAATGAGTGACCCGCTTCGATCAATTCTTCCGGAACTTGCTGAATACCCAAGATGGTCAAACGAACAACAGGAGGAAGTGCGAATATGATGGTCACCACGACACCCGGAACGTTACCGATACCAAACAACATGACGATCGGTACTAAATAAACGAAGGCTGGTGTGGTTTGCATAGCATCCAAAATTGGGCGCACGAATTTAGCCGCCGTGTTACTTCGAGCGAGCCATATCCCCATGGGTAAGCCAATCAATAGGCAGAAGAATACGGATGTCATGACCAGTGACAATGTGGTCATTGCTTCAGACCAAGCGCCAATCAAGCCAATGAAAGTCAAAGATACGGCCGTTGCAACGCCAAGCTTCAAGTTTGAAAACTGCCATGCCACTAGAAACAAGATGATCAACATGAATGGTGCTGGCGTAGACACCAACGCCGTTTCAAATGAACTTAGGATAAAATCGATAGGCACACGGATTGCCTGGAATAATGGGCGTCCGTGCTCAACTAACCAATTCAGTCCAGACTCAACCCAAGTGTCAACAGGCAGCACAGCCTCTGCAAAAGGGTTAAGTGGATCAAAAGGTGTCGTTTCAACGGTTTCGCTGCTTAACCAATCCGCTGACGGTGAGGTATCAGCGGATTGACCCCAAGGATCACTTGCAGGTTGAGCTGGAGGAGCCGATTGAGACCATGGGTCATTATTTGTTTGTTCAGACGACATGATCTACCCCTTATCCAATGTTTGTAACAGTCGTGACTTAGTCACCACGCCAAAGTAATTACCTTGCTCATCCACAACAGGCACTGAGTAAGGCACACCACCAACTAGGCCAAGCACATCATTGATTGGTAAATCAGGGTTCAGCGTTAGTCCATCATCGAGCTGTGCGCTGATGAGTGATTTGTTCTCTTTGTGGGCTTTACGAAGCGAGTCGATAGAGACAATGCCGGAGTAACGGCTGCTCTTCTCAACTACGATGCCGTACTCGCGGTCGTTATCCATCAAAATTTGTAGAGCGGACGCTGGGCCATCGTGTTCTGATTTTTTAAATACCGCAGCTGGCTTCTTACGCGCAATGTCTTTCACAGTAAGTACGCTTGCTACGTTCACACCACGGAAGAAAGCTTCGACATAATCATTCGCTGGGTTACTAAGAATATCGTCTGGAGTACCGACTTGAACCACTTCGCCATTTTGCATAATCGCAATTCGGTCACCGATACGCATCGCTTCATCCAAATCATGCGAGATAAAAACAATGGTTCGTTTATCGTCATTTTGAAGGCGAATAAGCTCATCTTGCATTTCAGTACGAATCAAAGGATCGAGCGCCGAGAACGCTTCGTCCATCAACAAGATATCTGGGTCACATGCTAGTGCACGAGCCAAACCAACACGCTGCTTCATACCACCAGACAACTCATCTGGGTAAGATTCTGAATATGCGCCAAGGCCAACACGCTCAAGTGCTTCAAGTGCTGATTGCTTTCGTTGTTCAACTTCAACACCCGCAAGCTCTAGACCAAACGCGGCATTCTCGATAACCGTCATATGCGGCATCAAAGCGAAATTTTGGAAAACCATGGAGATGTTGTTGCGGCGAACTTCGCGGAGTTCATCTTCTGAGATGTGGGCAATGTCTTTGCCTCGAAGAAGCACATTGCCTTTGGTAGGTTCGATCAAGCGGTTAAGAAGGCGTACTAGGGTTGATTTGCCAGATCCTGACAGTCCCATTATGACGAAAATCTCGCCTTCTTGAATACTAAGAGAAACATCGTTAACGCCGATCGTTAGCCCTGTTTCTTCGAAAACTTTATCTTTATTTGCGCCTTCATTAATCATTGTAAAAGCACGGTCGGTGTCTTCACCAAACACCTTGTACAGTCCCTTAACTTCCAGTATGGGATCCATGTAATCTAATCCTTTATCAGTTATTTAAACTTAAATTGGTTATTTAAACCCGAAAAACAATTAGTACTCTAAGTAATTTGCACGTGTAAATCAAGGTTCTTCGTTCGGTAAAACAAGGAAACAGACTGAAACCAGACCAGCAACAACAAGACCAAAAATAAGCAAAAACAAAGCAAGCTACTGATAATAAAAGGGATAAATTAGATAAGCGTACGGCCAATATTATGTATTACGTAGTCGTAGATTATTGAATATTAATTTTACATTAGCGTGATTAATAGGCTGAATGAACCAACAAAAGCCACAATTAGTTCGTACACAAATAATTCGAATACGAACTATTTATTAAGCTTTCATGATGTTTCCGAGGCGAAAGTTCGCTCGGTAGAAAAGATAAGATCAACTCTCAATCTCTACCTAAAAACCAAAGGTCAACCGGCTAAAGTCAGCGAGTTGAAATCAACCTTTTCAACCAAGAATTTTAATACATCACACCAACTGTGATACTTGCTGCAAACTGCCAATTGGTGATTATCTAAGCTGGGTTTCAACTTGTAGAGTGCTCATTGCTGAGCCATTCTTTATAGAAGAAATAAGCATTTCCCCGTGACGAAATAGAGAAAAAGACAAGGAATTCGAATGATAAAAATGTTGGTGTGTGACTTTGACGGTACGCTTGATGGAGGCTCATCTCACGGTGTTAACCAGCTATTTGATTACCTCACAGAACAACCTGATATTCGCTTTATCATCGCGACAGGAAGAACATTACCTTCGATTCGAATGGGTTTAGAATCGGATAACTACCCGAAGCCACACAGTATTATTAGCGATGTGGGCACCAAAATTCATCATGTTCATTCCCAAAAACCAGACCATGTTTGGCATAACCAACTGGAAGCTTCTTGGAACAAATCAAGGGTAGAGACGGCTCTCGCCCCCCTTGATTTTATGGGTGATCGCATAGAAAACCATCAAGGCGATTACAAGATCACCTTTGAAGGAAAGCTTTCAGAGCCTCAACACGAACTGATTGAATCTAGCTTGGAGATACACGGATTAGATGTTCACCTGACTTACTCTCATGATTGGTACTTAGATATCACACCAAAAGGCGTTAACAAGGCGACTGCGATTCACCACCTACTCGAACAACACGATTTGAGCGTTGCAGAAGTGTGCGTCGCAGGTGACTCAGCTAACGACACCTCAATGCTCACCATTGAAGGCGTAAACTCGATACTGGTTGCTAACCATTACCCAGAGGTTGCTCACCTATCGGATAGAGACAACGTATACACGAGTAGAGCAACACATGCTGAGGGTGTCTTAGAAGGCCTTAAATACTGGCAAGGACGTGCGTCGAGTATCCGATAAACGCCAGTTCGCCATTAACAACAGATTAGAATCAAACAGGCTTCTAGCCCTACTTCCAGCCTGGGAGCCAATTTTGATTATCAGTAAGCTCTCGCCAATTGATGTTTTCTTCTCGTTTAGTCATTACTGCCTCTATCATGCAGCGCACTACTTCCCCTTCATCAAATTCAACTTCTGTGACCATAAAGTGCTTTTCTTTCTTCAAAGGGCTAACGGCCGTCCATTTACTGCGGAGCAGTTTCTTTGGGTTGATCCGGTTCATGATTTTGTCCTGCACAGTTCATTGATGTTTTATCTATAAGCTTCAAAGAGTTAAAAAGATCATTTTAAGTTGAGAAAGCCCACGACTAAAATCCAGATAAGTCATAACTAAAATCAATAAAACAAGTCGTAGACTCGGTACAATAGCTGCCACCAGAACAGAAACCTACTTCCCATGAGCCAAACAGAATTCCAACAAAAAATAGCGAGTTTCACTGCCATCGAACAAGCGCTTGATTACTTTGAGATTGGCTTTGATAGCAAGTTCATCGACCAAAATAGAGTCGAGCTTATGAAACGCTTTAATGGTTATCTGATCCTGTCAAAACCCGATGATTGGTTCTCAGGAAGAAGAGCGCTGAAAAACGCTTATTGTAAGGTTCAACGCAGCAAGTTAGATCGCCACACACGTTCTGCCTGCCGTGGGTGTACAACTTGCCAGCGCCGGTAGTTGGAAAGTGGGTTGTTCAAAAATAGACAACTAAAAAGTGGATAGCTGAAATAACATCTCATTACGATTTAGTTAGTGGTTTGCTCGAAAAAAAGTGTGCTAATCTTACGGCAACTCAACTACGAGATAAAAACTACAATGAAAATTTTCAGCAATTTTGAAAGCGGCAACATTCACGTCGTTTCTGCAGATTCACCACAAAACATTCAACTGACGATCCCAGCAGACTACCAAACTGAAATCTCTCAGTGGTTTCACTTCCGCTTAGAAAGTGAAGCTCAACAATCTCACCACTTTGAAATCGGTCAATTGGCAACATCTGCCTACCCTGAAGGCTGGAAAGATTACGATGTAGTTGCATCGTATGACCGTGAAGAGTGGTTCCGTATCCCATCTCAGTTCGATGGCGATACATTAAGCTTCGATATCATCCCTGAACACGATTCAATGTACTTCGCGTACTTCGCGCCGTACTCATACGATCGTCACCAAGATCTTCTGCACAATGCTCAAACGCACCCTGCTTGTAAGCTTGAAACTCTAGGTCAGACGCTAGACAACAACGACATCACTTTGCTAACCATCGGCGAGCCAAGTGAAGAGAAGAAAAACATCTGGGTTATTGGTCGCCAACACCCTGGCGAGACGATGGCTGAATGGCTGATCGAAGGCCTGCTACAACGCCTACTTGATGAAACAGATACGGTTGGTCGCTCTCTTCTAGACAGCGTTGTGTTCAGAGTTGTACCAAACATGAACCCAGATGGCAGCATCCGCGGTCACCTGCGTACTAACGCGATTGGCGTAAACCTGAACCGCGAATGGCAATCACCTTCTATGGAACGCAGCCCAGAGGTATTCCTTGTTCGCGAGCGTATGCTGGAAACGGGCGTTGACCTGTGTCTAGATATTCACGGCGACGAAGCGATTCCATATAACTTTGTAGCAGGTAGCGAAGGCACACCTTCTTACAACGAGCGCATCGCGAAGCTAGAGAGCCACTTCAAGCAAGCACTGCTCACTATCACGCCAGAGTTCCAAGATGAATTTGGTTACGATAAAGACGAACCAGGCAAAGCAAACATGACAGTTGGCACAAACTGGATTGGTGAGCAATTCAAGTGTTTGGCTTACACCGTCGAGATGCCATTTAAAGATCACATCAGTCACGCTGACGAACTTTACGGCTGGTCTCCAGAACGAAGTGTCGCGTTTGGTCACGATATGCTAGCCGCAGTTTGGGCTACAATAGACGAGCTATAAGGCGAACTAAGCTCATTAGCTTTACCTGTATCGCCTTTGGTTTATAAGAATCTGGGCTATAGATAGAACAAAGCCCAGCACTTGTGAAAGTGCTGGGCTTTTTAATATCGGCTTGGATGAGTGAATCTAACTTTAAAAGCTTTCTATGCCACTCTGAGGCTAGCAAAAAACACTGGGTATCTTTGCCTAATGTGGCGTTGTTCAGACACCATATCTTTGAAGCTCGGACCTTGTGATAACTGAACGATCACTTCGTCACCTTCTTGTCGCAATACAGCACCGCTAATATCGATACTGTTGTTGTCATGCAACCTCAAGGTGCCGGCCATTGAAAAGCCACGATAAACCGGAATGATGTTACGCATCCTCAGGCGTACACCCTTTTCAGAAACTTCGCTGACATGAAAAAGCTCATCCTTAATTCGCATCACCGGACGAGCCTTTTGAGGGTACTTTAAGCGGTAATATTTGCGTTTCTGGGTGAATGAATCTTCACGCATTGGTGACTCCCTGTCTCTGTTATTTCGGTCAAGCAATAGGCTGTAGCTTCAATTGGTCTCAAACAAACACATTCACCAAATTGATAGCTAATAATTATATCGACTTCCCGAGCTAATGCTTTAGAGATTTATACAGAGAAACACTGATTGCTTAGCATTCAGAAAAAAATGAGAACTGAATCGGAAATGAAAACTAAGATGGAAACGAGAACTAAGCCGGAAATGAACTGAACCAATAGCTAAAAACCCAATTCTTCGCATCGCACCCTAAAGCTGAAACAATGCCAACTGAATGCTGAAGCCCACGAATAGAATCCCACACACAATGTTCATCATTTGCGAGGTGCGCTTTTGAACTAACAAGCGCTTAAAGGTATCCGCCATTAAGATCACAACTAAGAACCACATCGACACCACTGACGCTTGAATTGCACCAAGTATCAAACTGTCTGTCACAATCGCATCTGTTGAAACAAATTGAGGGAATATAGAAAGATAAAACAGGACAATTTTAGGATTCAGTAGATTAGTGAGAAGCCCTTTGAAAAATTGCTTATAAAGCTTACTTCCCGATGCACTGACCACAGAGAGCACGCCCTCTTGAGCGCGCAGCGCCGCACGAAAATGGTTATACCCAAGCCAGACAAGATACAAAACCCCAGCCCACTTTAGCCCTTCAAAGGCCATGGGAGTGTTCGACAGTAATAAGCTTATGCCGTTAGCCGAGATAAAGGCATGAAAAAAGAAACCACATGACACGCCCAACACGTTCACAAATGCGAACAGCTTCCTTTGAGTTAAGGCTGTGCTTAATACCAACAGCGCATTTGGGCCCGGGATAATGGCAATAAAAAACACGATAACGATAAACAGCCAGATACTGTCCCAACTCATTTCGATCTCATTTCATGAACATTTTTAGGGCGGACATTGTACGTCCATTCAGTGCCATTACAATATGATAAACGCTTAATTATCGCGTATAGCTAACAGACATAATTCGCGCGTATAATGAATGTGTTTATCGTCTAACATACAAAACTGATTCTCTAACATTTGTAGCCCTGATAGACTCCACCTCCTTTTTGATACTTGGTTCATTTATGTCATTTGATAGCCTAACCCTTAACGCAAAAACCGTCTCCGCGCTCTCATCTCAATTCAATAAGCCGACAGAGATACAGCAAGCGGTAATTCCTACCATTATTGCGGGGAAAGACGTACTCGCATTGGCTCAAACGGGCAGCGGTAAAACATTGGCGTTCGGCTTACCTTTACTGAATAACATCAACCAAGATGTGAATGAACTGCAAGCACTGATCATTGTTCCAACCCGTGAACTTGCATCTCAAGTGACCAAATCTTTAGAACCGATCGCGACAACGCTCAATATCAAATTGGTAACGCTAACGGGCGGCGTAAATACTGATGATCAACAGCAACAATTATCGACTAAACCACAATTAGCCATCGCCACACCGGGCCGCCTACTTGCTTTAATCAAAAGTGATGAACTGGATATAGCTCGGTGTTCATCATTGGTTCTTGATGAAGCCGACCGCCTGATCGACATGGGATTTTGGCCAGATATTCAAGCGATTACTGCAGCACTACCAAGTAAACGTCAGTCACTGTTGTTCTCTGCGACACTTCCGCCCGAATTAGTAGGGCAAGCTGAAGAGCTTCTTTTAAATCCAGTTAAAGTCACGACACATCAAGAAAACAGCGTGGTCGCGACTATTGAAGAAACCCTGTATTTAGTGAACAAAGGCAGTAAAGCTCAAGCGCTCATCGCACTACTCAATCAACACACATGGCCGCAAGTATTGGTATTTATTGGCGCAAAAGACAATGCCGATGCATTAACCAAACGATTGAATAAAGCCAAAATCAGTGTGAGTGCGTTACATGGAAATAAGAGCCAAGAAGAACGAGAGCAAGCATTAGAAAGTTTCAAAAATGGCGAGACTCGTGTGCTTATCGCGACAGACGTGATGGCTAGAGGCATTCATATTGATCAGTTACCTGTCGTAATTAACTTCGAATTACCTTCTCACTCAGCAACTTACGTACACCGCGTTGGTCGTACAGCAAGAGCAGGAAGTACTGGCTGCGCGGTCTCTCTGGTTAGCCACAGCGAAACTGACTACCTCAATGCGATTCGCACCTTGACCAATAAGCCGTTAGTGCTGCAACCATTAGAGGGTTTCCCGGTTACCGACAAACCTGCATCTGAAACGACCGCTCGCAAGCGTCCACCTAAAGATAAAATGGCCAATCGAAGAACAGCTAAAAAGAAAAGCATTAAGCAATTTAAAAGCAAACCAAATAGCTCTAAGTAACCAGAAATAACTCTAAGTAACCAGAAATAGAATGGTCAGCTCAGTTTGTACTGGGCTTTTTTATATGCAACAAAATACAAATTCACACCCAAAAACTTCCCTAAAGTTGCCAACTTAAATGACACTTTTGTGAATTATGATGCCAACGTATTGATTCTTGGTTGCTCAAAAAAAACACTCTTAAATCACGTTGACGCCCCTATATCTAGCAACTAGATTTTTCTATTAGTGTCTACAACAGGAGGTCATTGAAATGAAACGTGCTAGCTCTACATATCGATTACAACTGATTAAGGAAGTGGCAACTCGCCGAGATCGTCAACGTTCCAATGACCCGATGGCAAACTACATACAAACCCTAATAGATAATAAAGATGATTGTGATACTTCGGTTGAACGCAACCAGAGGTTCAGTGGCAGTCATTTTGATGAGCACATAGGTGGTTGGGTAAGTGACCACTGGGGTAACAAGTAGTCCGATATCTCCAGTCACTCGTGTCATAAATAAAGCAGCGTAACCGCTGTAGAATTTATCTCCGCATTAACCTATCATCTGCAACAAATCCCTATCATTGAGTAAGCAGAAAGTGTCTGAGTTAAAAAGAGAAAAAGAAGTGATGGTTGCCTTCCAAGTGATCCCTCGCGTTAAAGAAGGCAACAACTTCGAAGTAGTTGATAAAGCCATTGAAGTTGTGAAAGCAGCCGATGTCCCTTTCCAAGTTGGTGCGATGGAAACCACAATGAAAGGTGAACTCAATCAATTACTCGATATCGTTAAAAAAGCAGAACAAGCTTGCTACGATGCAGGGGCGGTAGAAGTGATCACAAACATTAAGATTCACAGTAAAACCACCGAGGCCGATGATACATTTTGCACGTACCATCGTGGTGTAACGAAAGCGAATCACATGTTTGTTTAATCACATTTTTGTTTCTGAAAACTGAGCTTTAAGAAAGGCTCTGAAGAACCAGTGGTGTTATTGGAAAGGCATGTCTGAGAGGTGAGAAAGGATTTCCATTCGTTCTTCTTCTGACATCGAATGCCAATCACGCGGAGTCTCTTCAGGGTCATCTTTTGCCCCGATCGGTTTTCGGTCAAGTGCTTTGACTGGCTCTTTTTTGATTTTTACGTTCTTTTTATTCATACCGACACCACTCCTTCTGGTACAAAGGTACCTACTTTAATATTACACCCCAACCATTATGTAAAGTAATAGTTACTTCGGAGTTAAATAAAATCTAAATACTTCCTCTTTAGCCAAAAAGATCTCTTTGGGGACTGGTATTTCCCTCTTCATCGACCTGCTTACCAATCAAGTTTTTTTGATTCATTATTTTTCTTCTATAGCGCTGACGACACAGCTTTATCACGTGCAATTGTTCTGACGGTGTCATCGACATCCAATTAAAGCGCTCTTCTCTCTTGCGCATACAACCGTTGCAATAGCCTTTGTCATCGCTTGAACAAACCCCAACGCAAGGGCTTGGAACTTGGAAAAACTCTAACTGCTCCACCATGCCTCCTTACACATTCAAAATTACGCTTACTCTCTCAAAAATAAGCGATTAATTTGTCGCCTGGCTCATGAAACCCATACTAAACTATGACCTTATACTGACACATATAGTGTTTTGTAAACTATACTTTGAACCCATCAAGTTACACTTATCCGGTAACTTCGTTCTTTCCTTTGGAGCCTTATAATATGAAGTTTAGTTCAAAAAAATTACTAGCAGTAGCCGCTTTACCTATGATGCTAGCAGCATGCACAACAACAGGTGACAACGCGATGCAAGTAACACCAACCGATCTACAGCACCATAATTGGGAACTTGCGCAAATTGATGGCAAGGACATTGTGAAAAGCGAAGACCAAGCAGCTCCTCGTCTAGAGATCGGCGAAAAGATGACTGCAAACGGCATGGCTGGTTGTAACAACTTCTTCGGTCAAGGCGAGCTGAAAGACGGTCAATTCCGTATCAAGCAAATGGGCATGACAATGAAAATGTGTCACGGCTCTGCGATGGAAATCGAACAATCGGTTTCTGCTACTCTAAGCGAGTGGAGCGACGTAACGCTAACAAACGATACGCTAGTACTGAAAAACGATGTACACACGCTAACGTACACAATTCGTGACTGGGTAAACTAATCCGTCATCGAAACCAAATACTGATTAAAGGAGCCTGATGGCTCCTTTTTTATTGTCAGCTTGCCCTCACTACTTCTTCAAAATTGACGCTCATCGCCGACTTTTCGTACCAACCTCCAATAAACCTCAAAAATCTCTCATTTAGATGCAATAAATTCAACGGTTCAGCGGTCTGTTGCTAGGATGGCAAAAGCCTAGAGTCTGTCGAGTTTTCGAGATGATTACGTATCGAACAAAACTCGACCGCGAACTCCCTGCTTGTTCTCAAGTAATTGATTGAATTTACTGTTGAATTAGAATTTATTTCAGAAACAGATAGAATAACTATTAGGGCATGTTGATCTTTCGTTAACCACGAAGGGTCAATACGCACTAGGGAGTTCGAAAATACAATGCTCTTGCCCGTTCACTACCAAATGGAAAAGTTTATGAACAAGATAGTAAGTACGTTAGGAATCATGGCAACCGTTGCATACAGCGCAACCATTTATGCTGATGAAGCAACATCCACCGACAGCTGGAACCAAATAGAACAGCAGGCAGAGGGAGAAACTGTCTACTTTCACGCTTGGGGCGGAAGCCAAGAGATCAATCGTTACCTACAGTGGGCAGGCAAGAAATTACAAAGTGACTACGGTGTCACGTTAAAGCATGTGAAAGTGACCGATATTGCGGAAACCACCACTCGACTGCTTGCTGAAAAAGCGGCAGGAAAGAACAGTGAAGGCAGCGTCGATATCGTCTGGATTAATGGCGAGAACTTCCGTTCGATGAAAGACAACGCGCTATTGTTTGGGCCATTTACGGAATCACTTCCAAATTGGCAGTATGTCGATAAGTCTCTGCCAATTGATGTCGATTTCTCAGAGCCGACAGAAGGCTTAGAAGCACCGTGGGGCGTGGGACAACTGGTGTTCATTCATGACCAAGAAACACTTCACAACCCGCCACAATCATTCTCTGAGATGTTAAGCTACGCTCAGGCTTTCCCGAACCGCTTAAGCTACCCTCGCCCACCAGAGTTTCATGGCACGAGCTTCATTAAGTCACTACTGATTGAACTAACAAACAATAACCCTGCGCTGGCTCAGCCGGTTTCAGAAGACAACTTCCAAGAAGTAACGGCACCACTGTGGGCTTACTTAGATAAATTCCATAAAGTGGCGTGGCGCGGTGGAAAGCAGTTCCCAGCAGGCACATCGGAAAGCATCCAACTTCTGGATGACGGACAGATCGATCTCGCGATTACGTTTAATCCAAACTCTGTTTATTCAGCACAAGCCAGTGGTCGCTTAGCCGAAACCACTAAGGCTTATGCTCTAGAAAGCGGCGCTCTATCTAACATTCACTTCCTTGCGATTCCTTGGAACGCCAATGCAACCGCGGGTGCTCAAGTGACCATTAACTTCTTACTGAGCCCGGAAGCACAGTCTCGCAAGGGTGACCTCAATGTTTGGGGCGATCCTTCGGTTCTGAGCAGCAAATACCTGACTGGCAGCGCTAAAAACACCCAGCAATTTAAATCGGTTGATGAACCACACCCTAGCTGGCAAAACGCGCTCGAGAAAGAGTGGCTTAAGCGATACGGTAACTAGTCTTCATGCTACGCGCTCTATATTTTGTTGTTATAGCTGTATGCATTATCCCGACCATTCCTGGGGTAGCGGGAGTCGTGGCTTCGTCACTGAGTTTCATCCCGCCCCTTGGTTTAGAGGAGCCGACACTCAACGGTTTTAGCCAAGTCTTTCAATGGGAAGGGGCTTGGCACTCTATTGGCTTAAGCCTAGGTTCAGCAATTGCAAGCAGCTATATAGCCTGCTTCCTGACCTTTTGTATTCTTCAAGCCTCTTGGGGAAACAAGTTTTGGAGAAAGATTGAGTTTACGCTATCGCCAATGCTTGCCATTCCACATGTAGCTTTCGCTATCGGCTTTGCTTTTATGTTTAGTCCAACGGGGCTTGGCGCAAGAGCGGTACATCACTTGCTCGGCGAATCGGCTACCAGCTCTGAATTGGCGTTATTGGTGAAAGACCCATACGCGTTCGGCTTAATTATTATGCTCGCACTCAAAGAAGTCCCCTTCTTATTGCTGATGAGCATTTCGATACTTCAGCAAATTGATGTAGAGCGTATCACCAAGGTCAGTGCATCGCTCGGTTACAGCCGCGCTCAGATCTGGTGGAAATGTATTTTCCCACAATGGTTTACTAAGCTTCGTTTCCCAATGCTGGCGGTACTCGCTTACAGTGTCTCGGTTGTCGATATTGCTTTGATCATAGGCCCAACCAACCCGCCGACCTTTGCCGTTTTGGTATGGCAATGGTTCAACGATCCGGATCTTAACCTACTTCCGCGAGCTGCTGCTGGTGCCATCGTTTTGTTTGGTTTAGCTTCGTTGATCATCGCCTTGGCGCGTTTAGTTGAATGGGCGGTTCTTAAGTACTTTCGAACTTGGCAGTATTCCGGAAGAACAGGGGCAAACCTTCCGGGGAAAACGGTATTCACTGTCCTTGCTAGCCTTTCACTGCTGATCATTCCTTTAATGGTAATTTGGAGCATTGCTCAGCGTTGGCGCTTCCCTGATTTACTGCCGAGCCGCTACAGCATGCGCTTCTGGGAGTTCGAGTGGGATGCCATCATGAGTACTGTGGGTCAAAGCTTATGGATTGCTCTGATTGCCGCTTCAGTCGCTTTGTTGCTTGCGCTGGTGGCTCACGAATACAGAATCAAATACAAGTGGCAAGTTCCGGGCTTCATTATCGCTATTCCAATGCTAATACCACAGCTTTCAGTGTTGTTTGGTATGCAAGTCACGACCCTCTACATCGGCAGTAGTGCCTATGAGTTCTGGGTGATTTGGGCGCATGTTTTCTTTGCTTTCCCGTTCGTGTATCTGTCTTTGGATGGCCCGTGGAAAAGCTTCAATGATGGGTTGATTAAAGCCTCGCTGAGCCTAGGTAAATCGCCATTTCAGAGTTGGTATTCGATCAAACTACCAATCTTGCTTCCTGCGATTGCCTTTGCTTGGGCGGTCGGGATCAGCGTGAGTTTGGCCCAATACCTTCCAACATTAATGCTCGGCGCGGGCCGTATTAGCACGATCACCACAGAAGCCGTTGCACTTACCAGTGGTTTCGACCGCAGGGTGACAGCAATCTATGCCATTTGGCAGGCCCTATTGCCTCTGTTCTTTTTCTCTTTAGCGATATTAGTCAGCCGACTTCAACTCAGATATCGCCGTCTTACTTTTAAAGGTTTCCTAAGTAATGAGTCTGTACCTCAACGACCTCGCCATCCGTAAAACCGATGGAGATTCGCTGTTCTCAGCGCTAAACGTCACATTAGAATCTGGCCAAATACTGGCTTTGATGGGGCCGAGTGGCTGCGGAAAGTCGACCTTACTGGATGCGATTGCTGGTCACTTAAGTGAAGAGTTTTCGTACTCTGGCACCGTTGTGTTGAACAATATTCAGCTCGACGAGCTTCCATCACATCAGCGTGAAGTCGGTATTTTGTTTCAAGATGACTTGTTGTTTCCGCACCTCAAAGTATGGGAAAACTTGGCCTTTTCGTTACCGAACTCTGTTAAAGGTTCCGCTCGCCAAAAACAAGCAATGGCTGCACTAAAAGACATAGAGCTAACTCACTTAGCTGAATCTTTCCCGGATCAAATATCCGGCGGTCAACGCGCAAGAATAAGCTTGACTCGTATGTTGTTAGCCAAGCCTAAACTCGCCCTGCTTGACGAACCGTTCAGTAAGTTAGACCAAGAGCTCAGAGCACAATTTCGCGATTGGGTCTTCGAACAGCTGACCAAAGCGAATATCCCTACATTAATGGTCACGCACGACGAAGCCGATGTACCTCAAGGGGCAGAAGTACTGTCTTGGCCATGGAGAAGTAACCATGCTGGATAAGTACTCCATTAAGGTCATTAAGTGGCCATTAAATCAGTCTGCTAAGTTACTAAACCAATTGGGTATCACGGCCAATCAAACCACGTTATTCGGATTTCTGATTGGGTGTTTAGCGTTTCCAGCGTTGGCATTTCAACAATATGAGTGGGCGTTAGGCTTCATTGTGTTTAATAGAGTATGTGATGGGCTTGATGGAGCCTTGGCTCGAATCCAAGGCATTAGTGATGCGGGCGGTTTCCTCGATATCAGCCTAGATTTCCTATTCTACTCGCTGATCCCTTTTGGATTTGTCATTGCCAACCCAGAACACAACGCCATTGCCGGTGCGTTTTTGATCTTCTCTTTTATCGGCACAGGCAGCAGCTTTTTAGCGTTTGCGGTTATGGCAGGCAAGCGAGGCATTGAAAACCCAGTCTATAAGCATAAGTCTCTGTACTACATGTCAGGGCTAACCGAAGGCACTGAAACCATCGCCTGTTTCATCGCGTTCTGTATTTGGCCTCTACACTTTGCAGTTATCGCTTACACCTTTGGTGCAGCTTGTTGGCTAACCACGTTCATGCGTATTTATTTTGGTTTTCAGACACTAAAAAACCAAGCTAGTTAATAAATGAGTTAGTTTCTTGCACCTATAAAAACGCCGCTCATTGTGAGCGGCGTTTTCTATATTAGTATGGATAATGCCCGCTAAATCATGACATCAAGCTTCAGCTGAAGCCGTGATTTTAAACCTCAATACCTTTAGGCTTGAATCAAGGTCGACATCGACAAACTCAGGCGGGTTGTCCAGACGCTCAATGAACTCAACGCTTGGTGCTTCTTCTGCCATCGTCTCAATCAGGAAATTTGGTGATACTGCTGGTGAGTTCACACACGCAATCACTTCACCGCCTTCAGTTAGAAGTTCAGGCAAACGACGTAAGATTTTTTTGTAATCTTTGGTTAGAGCAAAGCTGCCTTTTTGGAACGAAGGTGGATCGATGATAACGAGCTCGTAAGGACCGCCCTTCTTGATTTTCCCCCACGACTTAAAGATATCGTAGCCAAGGAAGTTAACCGAGCGCATATCGTGTTCATTCAGACGGTGGTTATCGCGACCTTTGTTTAGCGAGCCACGTGACATGTCCACGTTCATGCATTGACGAGCGCCACCAGCGATAGCCGCGACAGAGAAACCACAAGTGTATGCAAACAGGTTAAGAACGTTCTTATCCTTGGCATTATCTTGTACCCACTGACGACCATTACGCATGTCTAGGAACAAACCGAAGTTCTGATTACGGCCAATGTCTAATTGGTACTTAAGGCCATGCTCAACCACAACCGGAGAGTCATTCAACTCACCCCATAGAACCTCTGAAGGCGCACCATCGGCATAACGGTGTTGCAGAACAATGCTTGTGCCCTGCTTTGATTGCCAGATATCTTTGTTGGTGAGTTCAACCAATCCAGCTTTAAGAGATGACAAGAATTCATCGTCGACTTCTTTAAACACGTTAACCAGTAGCTGTCCATCAACCCAGTCACATGTCAGTTGCTCTAGACCAGGCCAAAACTTACCGCGCCCGTGGAAAATACGGCGTAGTTCGTTTGGTACTTCATTAAGTTGCTGTTCAATATGACTAAAAAACAGAGGTAAAGCTGATGCTTCCATTATTTCACTCACTTAGTGTTTAGCTTTGGCCAAGTTAATGACCAAGGTTCAAGCCAACTGTCCAAACCGTTCGACACGGTTTCTTGATGCCACTTCTCACCCAAGGAGTTTAGGCTTCTTGGATCGCAGACATATTCGTAGGCTTGTGATTGATAGGCAAATCGAATCGCGAAGGCATGCAGATAACCTCTGTCAGCCTCACTCGATGGATTATAAATAGGGTCACCAACAATGGCTGAGCCGATCGACTTCATCGCGACACGGATCTGGTGAGTTCGCCCCGTATAGGGTTTGCATAACAGCAGACGCTCACCGGGTTCAGCCGTTGCTGATAAAAACTGAGTAATCGCAGGGTTCTCTTTGGATGTCAGAAGTTTCCAACTTGAGCGTCGTGAGCGCTCCATGTCTCCTGAGATCAAACCTTGCTTTTTCTTTGGCTTCTTAGAACCGATCGCAAGGTAGTATTTCTCTACTTCACGCTTTGCAAATAGCTGTGAAAGCTCGCTCGCCGCCGACGCATTTTTTGCCAGCAGCAGAATGCCCGAAGTCATTTTATCTAGTCGATGAACGAGATACAGCTTAGGCTCATTAATTGCCTTAGCAACTTCTTGAAGCAACATGGTATCGCCATCGTCTTTGTGGACGCTGACTCCAGGGTGCTTATTGATAAGTAAAAAATCAGAGTGGTTCAGAAGAATATCGAACATTAAAGGCTAGCTCCATTGTAGAACGTGGAGTATACCTCGTCTGAACCCAGATTCCAGCTACGAAAAAGCCCAACTCACTCAATAAATATTGAATCGTTGGGCTTCTTTTCAGCAACTAGCGATCAGTGCGTGGTCTTTACTCGATTACCAATAGGTAAATAGAACCAAGCTACCGCTTTACCCCAGTTTAAACTTACCAACTAATGCTTCTAGCTCAGCAACCTTAGCGTTCAAGCCTGATGTATTTTCGGAGCTACGAGTTGCTAGCTGCAGAGATTGCTCAGAGATATCGCTAATCGCGGTAATGTCCGCTGCAATTTCTTTGGTCACAGCCGTCTGTTCTTCTGCCGCAGTCGCAATAGAGTTAACCATGCTTTGTACATTGCCCGCACCGCTCACAATCGCTTCTAGAGCCGAAACAGCACCTGAGCTTTGCTCAACACCAATCTCAACTAAACGACAGTTATCTTGAGTGTAAGTCACCGCTTCTTGAGTGCCCGATTGAATCGATTGAATGATGCCCGAGACTTCTCGTGTCGCTTTGGTTGTTCTTTCTGCTAGCGCTCGCACTTCATCGGCTACCACAGCAAAACCACGACCAAACTCGCCTGCACGTGCCGCTTCAATTGCAGCGTTAAGAGCTAACAGGTTAGTTTGCTCAGCAATGTCTTCGATTACCTTGATAACGCTACCAATCTGCTCACCGTGAGAACCTAGAGTATTCATTTGCAACGACATATCGCTCATTTGAGTCGACACTTGTTGAATACTCGCCACCATCTCAACAATCACGTTGCGGCCATCTTCTGCAGAGGTTTCTGAGCGACGTGCTTCTTCATAAGTTGAAGTACCTTGCTGCGCCACTTCAGAAATGGTCAAGCTTAGCTCTTCAGCAGCCGTTGCAATCAAGTTAGCTTTGTCTGCTTGAGCTGATGCACCAGTAACGATGTCTTGGCTAATAGAAGAGAGCTCCCCTGTCACCGATTGGACTTGGTGAGTCACAGACGAGATTGAACCTAATAGGTCTACTAGTGATTTCTGCATCTGGTTAATCGACTTAGCCAGTTCAGCCAATTCATCACCAGAATCATCAATAATGTCGCCTGCCGTTAGGTCACCATTTGCTACACGTCGTGCTACTTGTTCTACACGAGTAAGACGATTGGTAATAGAGCTAGACAATAGATACGCAATCACACAACCAAAGACAATCGCAATAGCAGACAACACCATGATGGTGCGCTCAATGGTAGTAAACGTGTCGGTTAGTGTCAGTAGTGACTGTTCTGTATCTGCGCGCTCACTTGCTGACGCTTGATCCAGTAAGTTCTCAATAGGGATAAGATTGCTCTCATACAAAGATCGTAGCTGTTGAATATTGGCTAGTAGCGCAGCTTCATCATTGATCTTCGGCACAAGCTTTGATTCAAACTCTTGAGTGAAACGCCCCATCAGGTCTTCAATTCGCTGAATACGGCGGTGGTCTTCCGAACCTCTACTCTCCAAACGCTTAGCCTGCTCGATAGCTTGAGCAAATTCGTTCTTGCTGGTTCGATAATCATTGAGTGCGTTATCAACCAGTGTAATTGCACCAAGCGCATCTCGGTATACATCACCCGCTTCATCAATCAGTACCAGGTAGGTAACAGTACCCGGAACATCGTCCATTCTAATTTCATCTGCGCTCTGGTGCGCGCCGATAACTTCTATCCATACAATACTGACTAACGTAACAAGCACCGCCAATATAGAGCCAAAACCGGCATACAGTTTCTTTCTCACTGACAATTTCACACAACACCTACCTAAATTAAATACCGATCAAAAATTCTTGATATTCAATATATCGGCTAGGTGACGGATAACTTTAGTGAATGTAATGTTTTATTTTTTGATAAGAATTAAGTATTTGAATAAAAAAATGGGAGCCATTGGCTCCCGTTTCTTAACTTACTTTAGCTCGCGATTGTAGCTTCTTAAAACTATAGCTTCTTAGAGATAAGCGCAGAGCCAGCAATAATACCAATACCTAGTAGCATGATTGCACCTTTACCGCTGTCGAAGCCAGAAGAGATACCCATGAATGCAACGATTGCGATAGCTACTGGGATGATGTACTTAACTAGCGTGTACCATAGACCGAATAGTGGGAAAGATACTTCACCATCGTTAGTGATTTCTTTCTCTAGGTCAGCACGGTTTAGTCTCCAACCAGCGAAGATACATACCAACATACCGCCAACCGCTAGGAAAATCTTATCCGTTAGTAGGTCGAAAATGTCGAACGCGCCAGTATCAAACAGTGTTGGACCGAAGCCGCCAAGTGATAGAGAAGCGAAGATACATAGAATCGCCATTACAACACTTGCAGACAGTACCGCTGTTACACGCTTCATGCCTTTCTCATCGATTAGGTAAGAAACCACAACTTCAAGTAGAGATACTGAAGATGTTAGTGCCGCAACACTCAAACCAACGAAGAACATAAGAGCAAATAGAAGACCAACTACGCCGCCCATTTCAGCGAATAGCTGAGGAACAACAACGAATACTAAACCAGGGCCCGCTGCAGGTTCCATACCGAACGCGAACATTGCAGGGAACATTGCAACACCAGCTAGAATAGCAACACCAGTATCCATTGCGGTTACCATTGCTGTTGTCTGAACTAGGTTCTCTTTCTTCTTAAGGTAAGAACCGTATGTCATCATACAACCCATACCAAGACTTAGAGAGAAGAATGCTTGACCTAGAGCGGCTAGGATTACATTGCTGTCTACTTTAGAGAAGTCAGGACTGAATAGGAACTCAAGACCAGCCATCGCGCCCGGAAGCATAATGCCTTTGATTGATACTACAATAAGGATAATGAAAAGAAGCGGCATCAGGATCTTACCTGCTTTCTCAATACCACCAGAGATACCTTTCATAACGATAACAACGTTAAGTAGTAGGTATAAGCCCATCCACATTAGTGGTTGAACTGGGTTTGAGATAAAGCCACCAAAGCTATCACCAATTGCTTCTGGTGCGTCTAGAAGACCACCTGCAATTTTACCGATGTATGCGATTGACCAACCGCCTACTACTGGGTAGAAACCCATGATAAGTAGACCACTGAATACGCCGATAACGCCAGCGAACGTCCAACGACGGTCAGTTGTTTTAAATGCACCTACTGCTGATTTTTGCGTATGACGGCCAATCGCAAATTCAGTCAGCATGACACTGAAACCAATAAAAATTACAAAAAACAGGTAAATGGCAACGAATGCACCACCGCCACTTTCGCCTGCTGTGTATGGGAATTTCCAAATGTTACCTAAGCCAACAGCAGAACCTGCTGCAGCCATTACGAATCCTAACTTCGAACCCCAGGTATCGCGGGGTGTTGTGGTTGTATTACTAGTAGCCACGTGTACTCCAAACTTTTGTGTTATGTGATGTTGTGTTTTGCTTTGGGTGGCGTCTTTAAAAGGAAGGTGTATAAATAAATTTACACACCTAAAAGATTTGATTGACGCTCGTTGTCTAGCAAGTAAACCAGTTTAAGAATAAAATTGGAAGAGCATACCGTACAAATTTCGTTAAAGATGTAAATTTTTATGGTTAAATGCCGACTTTTCATACAAAACAATCGTTTTCTTCTTAAGTTGACCAAAACTTAACAACTTTAACCTATTTACATCTTTTGCTCTATTTTGTAAATAGTTGAATCCTTAAATTCCCATATCCGTTAAATAGCATTACTATCTAAGTGTCTCTTTTTTCGAGTATTCAATGTGGATAAGCTTTATCATTTTTTAACTTTGGCCTCTGTTGTTTTGTACTGGGTTCTCGTAGCCGGTGTGACGTTTCGTGTTGTACTAAAACGACGCTCTGTCAGCGTTTCTCTTGCTTGGCTAATGGTTATCTACATTATCCCGATTGTTGGTGTAGCTTGTTACTTCCTTTTTGGTGAGCTAAACCTAGGCAGAAAAAGGGCTGAACGCGCTCATCGTATGTTTACCCCTTTCGGCGACTGGTTCCGTCAATTGAATGATTGCCAACTTCACCAACCAGGGAAAGTCGGCTCCCCTATCCATAAGATTGACGAGCTTTGTAACAATCGAATGGGCATCCCTGCACTCAGTGGAAACACTCTATCGCTGCAATCTTCACCAAACGAGATCCTACACGCAATTATCGAAGATATAGAAAATGCACAAACCAGTATCAAGATGGTTTTCTATATTTGGCATCCAGGTGGCCTGACCGATTCGGTTGCCTCTGCGCTGATTCGCGCTGCAAAACGTGGCGTAGATGTTAAAGTTTTGCTCGATTCAGCCGGTAGCCCTCGCTTTTTCAAAAGCCACTGGCAGTCAATGATGAAGGACGCAGACGTTCAAGTCGTACAAGCACTAGAAGTGAGCCCATGGCGTATTTTCTTACGTCGCCTAGATTTAAGACAACACCGCAAAATCATTGTGATTGACGAGACTATCGCCTATACGGGTTCAATGAACATGGTCGATCCTGCTCACTTCAAACAAAGTTCCGGCGTTGGTCAGTGGATTGATGTAATGGTCAGAGTGACTGGGCCAACCGTTAATGTGTTATCCGCTATTCATGGCTGGGATTGGGAAGTTGAGACTGGTGAACGCATTCTCCCTGATATACCTGAATGCCCAGTTGAAGAAATCATGACACATCATCCGGTTCAAGTAGTGCCGTCTGGCCCTGGCATGCCGGAATATTTGATCTTACAAGTACTGACCATCGCCATCAATCAAGCGAATCATTCTGTACGTATTACTACACCTTATTTTGTGCCAAGTGCTGACTTACTCGAAACACTTAAGATGACAGCTCAACGCGGCGTAACTGTAGAACTGATCATTCCACACAATAACGATTCACTAATGGTTAAATGGGCTTCTCGTGCGTTTTATACCGAGTTGCTTGAAGCTGGCGTGAAGATCTATGAATTTTACGGTGGCCTTCTTCATACCAAATCGGTAGTGATCGATGAAGAGTTTTGCTTGATCGGAACCGTCAATATCGACATGCGCAGTTTGTGGCTCAACTTTGAAGTGACTCTGGCTGTGGATGATGTGCATTTCACGCAAAAACTGTCTGAGCTGCAGAAATCTTATATCGCTTCATCCCACTCTGTAGAGTTAGAACAGTGGGAGCAAAGAAACCTTAGTAATCGCTTCTTTGAGAGGCTGTTCTACTTGTTCAACCCACTCCTATAATTCCAGCAATGAGTCGATTATGGCTCGTTGTTTCCCCATCGATCATTTTTAACCTTTCACTGTTAACTGAGTGAAAGGTCAAAAATCGTAAGAAAAGCGTAAAAATCCCCGCTCCGCTCTTGCTTTGAACACTCTTGGCATGTTTTAAATAGGACATAACCGATTGATAAGGAATTCACAGCATGTCCGAGAACAAAACCACTAAACTTATCACTGCCGGTCGTGATAAGAAGTGGACCAATGGTGTTGTTAACCCACCAGTACAACGCGCTTCAACTGTCGTATTTAACTCAGTAGAAGAGAAGCGTAAAGCTACGATTAACCGCGCTAACAAGACCCTTTTTTACGGACGTCGTGGAACCAACACTCATTTTGCCTTCCAAGATGCGATGGTTGAAGTAGAAGGCGGCGCGGGTTGTGCACTGTACCCGTGTGGTACAGCAGCAATTTCGAATGCCATTCTCTCTTTTGTAGAAACAGGTGATCATATTTTAATGGTTGACACCTGCTACGAACCTACTCGTGATTTCTGTGACACCATCATGAAAAAGATGGGGGTAGAGACAACTTACTACGAGCCAACGATTGGTGAAGGTATCCAAGACCTTATCAAGCCAAACACTAAGGTGCTGTTTACTGAGTCTCCAGGCTCTGTCACCATGGAAGTGCAGGATATTCCAACACTAGCGCGTATCGCTCATGAACATGACATCATCGTTATGCTAGACAATACTTGGGCGGCTGGCGTGAACTTCTCACCGTTTGATTTTGGTGTTGATATCTCGATTCAAGCAGCGACCAAATACATCGTGGGTCACTCTGATGTGATGCTAGGTACGGCAGTCGCCAATGAGAAATGCTGGGATCAACTAAGAGAGCAAAGTTACTTGATGGGGCAATGTGTCTCACCTGATGATGCTTATTTAGGGCTTCGCGGCATTCGTACTCTTGATGTGCGTCTACGCCAACACGCAGAAAGCAGCTTGAAGGTCGCAAAATGGTTAGAGACTCGTCCTGAAGTTAACCACGTTCGTCACCCTGCTCTTGAGTCTTGCCCAGGCCATGAATTCTTCAAACGAGATTTTACTGGCGGTAATGGCTTGTTCTCTTTTGTACTAAACAACTCTAATATCAAAGCGACGACAGCGTTACTTGATGGAATGACACATTTTAGTATGGGTTACTCTTGGGGTGGATTTGAAAGTTTGATTCTAGCTAACGAACCAAGCAGTTTTGACAGCTTGAGAACTGTTGCCAATCCTAATTTCGAAGGTACCTTGATACGTGTTCATATTGGGTTAGAAGATGTTGATGACCTGATTGCTGATCTAGAGGCGGGATTAGAACGTTATAGCGCTCTGATTTAATCTGAGACGATAGGTCTGATATGCAAAAAAGGCAGGATATTCCTGCCTTTTTCTGTTTAAAGCATAACTCAAAATACTCATATTCAGATACTTCAGCTCATAATACAAACCGCTCATAGTCCAGAAGCTTTCAAAGCCAATATTGAACCTTAAAGCACATCCACTTAAAGATCTCAGAGCGATGAAAAAATGGCTATGAATTTTTCAATTTCTAAGTGATTGTTCCGCTGAAATAAATAACACTTTATTTGTGTGGGCAACCGACTAAATGATCATTGACCATACCTGTTGCTTGCATAAATGCGTAACAGATTGTTTCTCCTACAAACTTAAAGCCTCTCTTCTTCAAAAACTTACTCATCGCTTTAGATTGCTCGGTAGAAGCGGGAACTTGAGACATCTCAGTCCATTGATTCACGATCACTTCATTATCAACAAATTGCCATAAGGCATTAGAAAGAGAGCCGAACTCTTTCTGTAATTCAAGCGTTGCTCGTGCATTGTTGTATACCGAAGCAATCTTACCCCTGTGTTTAACCACATCGAAGTTTTCAATGATGTGCGGCACGTTGTCTTCATTCAGCTCAGCTAGCTTGTTTAGATCGTAATTATCGAACGCGGCACGATACCCTTCACGCTTTTTAAGGATCGTAATCCAACTCAGACCTGCTTGAGCACCTTCTAAAGTAATGAACTCAAACAGAACTTGGTCATCATAAACAGGCACGCCCCACTCTGCATCGTGGTACTCCCTTTCAAGCTCATGTTTAAGCGCCCATGCACACGTTCTATCCACTGTATTAGCTTCCATTTCGATGGTCTCTTTTAGTAATCATACATAAAAATAATGCCCCAATTAGGGGCATTATTTCAAAGGTCAGTTGACGTTAAGCCACTTCAATTTTATGGAACAAACGATACAGCACAGGCACTACGATTAGCGTGAGTACAGTCGCAAAGCCTAAACCAAACATGATGGTTACTGCCATTGGTTTGAAGAAGATATCCGGTAGTAGAGGGATCATACCTAGAATGGTGGTAATCGCCGCCATACATACCGGGCGAACACGACTCAGAGCCGCATCAACAACCGCTACATACGGATCTTTACCAGATTTCATCTCAATCTCAATTTGATCAAGTAGTACGATACCGTTCTTCAGAAGCATCCCAGATAGACTCAAGAAGCCCAACAGCGCCATAAAGCCGAATGGTGTATTCAAGGCTAGCAAGCCTGTCGTCACCCCTATCAACGCCAATGGAACCGTTAACCAAACGATCAGAGGCTCTTTCACCGAGTTAAACAAGAACACAGTGATTAAGAACATGAACAAGTAACCCAGAGGCATGGTTGTGAACAGTGACGCCTGTGCATCTGCTGACGACTCATATTCACCCCCCCATTCCAATGAGTAACCCGGAGGCATCTCAATCGCTTCAATCTGTGGTTGTAAGCGTTTCTGTAGAGTTGAGGCCGTCTCTTCACCCAATAGATCAGGATCCGCCATTACCGTTAGCATACGCTTACGGTTCTTACGGATGATCAGTGGATCTTCCCATTCTAGCTCGTAACCTAACGTTACTTGTTGAAGTGGGATGTACTCACTTAATGCTGGGCTCCAGATCTTCATGCCTTCGATGTTACGAATATCGACACGCTCGTCTTCAGGCAAACGAGCCACAATCGGCATTAACGTTGTACCATCACGATACACACCAATCGACTTACCAGAGAAAGACATTGCTAGGAAATCATCAACGTCAGATTTAGTAATACCATAACGACGCGCTTGGCTTTCATTGAACTGAGGCTCTAATACCTTAGTTCTTTCACGCCAATCGTGACGAACGTTAAATGCGCCTTCATCAGCACGCATGATGTCCATCACTTGTGCAGCGATTGAACGTAAAACCGTTGGATCAGAACCCACAATTCGCGCTTCAATTTTCGCACCGCCACCAGGACCTAATTCGATCTGTTTAAGCTTGTAGTCAATCTCTGGGAACTGACCATTTACATGTTCACGGAAGCGTTTCATTAGCCCTTCAAGTACTTCATAACTTTTCACACGAACCGTTATCTCGCCGTAAGCGCTATAACTTTTCTCTGGCGCATAAGTCAGCATGAAACGTTGCAGGCCTTTACCCGCGGTTGTCGTGATATGTTCAACTTCGTCCTGCTCAGCTAGCCAACTCTCAAGCACTTTAAGCTTGGTATTGGTCGCTCGAATATCGGTACCTTCTGGCATCCACACATCCACTTGGAACATAGGTGTGGTTGAAGACGGGAAGAAGGCTTGCTTAACGAAACCAAAACCGTACACACTCGCGCCTAAACCAATAATCAGAACAAACATGGTTAACCAAGCACGCTTCATACAGAACTCAAGGAAGTTTTTGTAGATAACAAAAACCATCCCGTTGTATGGGTCCTTACCTTCGTTATCTGGATCGACCTTCTGACCTTTAAAGAACATGTCGGCAAAGAACGGCGTGAGCGAGATGGCAGTAAACCAACTCAGCATCAAGGAGATCAGTAGCACCGTGAACAAGGTGCCACAGTATTCGCCTGTTGAGTCTTCAGATAAACCAATTGGAGCAAACGCAGTCACCGCAATAACCGTCGCACCAAGCAGCGGCCATTTGGTTTGGGTTACGATATCGGTGGCGGCCTGCATCCGGGTTCGCCCCTTCTGCGTGCCGATCAATATCCCTTCCACCACCACAATGGCATTATCCACCAGCATCCCCAAGGCGATAACCAACGCGCCCAGTGAAATACGTTGTAGGTCGATCTTGAAGTACTGCATGAAAATGAATGTACCGAATACGGTCAATAGCAGTATCAAACCAATCAATAGGCCCGATCTTAGTCCCATGAAGAACAGTAACACCACGATTACGATCGCAACCGCCTGCCCTAAACTCACCACAAATCCGCTTACCGACTTGTTCACCTCTTTAGGTTGGTTATAAACCTCGGAGATGTCGATACCGACGGGTTGTTGATATCTAAGCTCGGCGAGTCTTCGATCAAAGTCTTCACCCACTGCGACCACGTTCACGCCTTGCGCAAAAGAGACACCCAGGTTAAGCGCGAGTTCGCCGTTATAACCAATGATGTTACTCGGTACCTCAACGTAACCACGGGTTACATTCGCCACATCTTTTAGATAGATAAGCCCTTGAGCGCCACCTTCCGTAAGAATCAAATCTCCAAGCTGTTCAACGTTTTGGAACTCACCCGTTGGATGGATTCGAATATATTCATCACCAATCCTTACCGCTCCTGCACTTGATACAATATTTTGAGTCGATAAAAGGTTAAATACCGTGCTTGGAGACAGACCCAGAGAGCTTATCCGTTTCATCGATATCTCAATGAACACTTGCTCTTGTTGTTGGCCGGAAACGGAGACTTTACTGACCCCATCAACCAACTCTAGCTCTCGCCTTAGGTAATCAATGTAATCCAGCAGCTCTTTGTAGCTATAGCCATCCCCCGTCACCGCCAGCAAAATACCGTAAACGTCACCGAAATCATCGATGACTTGAGGATCATTGACGCCGGGTGGCAGTTCAACCTTGAGATCATTCACTTTTCGGCGAAGTTCATCCCATATTTGCGGAAGATCATCTGGGCCGTAGTTGTTCTTCATCGTCACCGTTACCTGTGATAGGCCGCGGCTAGAGATAGAGTTCACTTCGTCCACATAGGTAAGTTGTTGAATCGCTTTTTCTAGTGGGTAAGTAACTTCTTCTTCAACTTGTTGAGGTGTGGCCCCTGGGTAAGAGGTCACAACCATCGCATCTTTGATGGTAAAGGCAGGATCTTCTAAACGACCCAAGCCGAAAAAGGCAGAGACACCACCAATAAGAAAGATCAGAGATAGCATCCAGCTAATGACTTTGTTACGTATAAAGTAAGAAGCAACACCTGTGATCTGATCATCACCCTGTTGATCGTCATTTTGGGGCTTGTTATTTACTTCACTCATTGTTCGTCTCCTGAGACAATACTTCCACTGTCATCCCATCTCGCAATCGCGATACGCCTGCAACAACGACATGCTGCCCCATTTCTAATCCTTTCATGATCTGCAATGTTTTCTGATTGGCTTTTCCTATTACGACTTGCTGTTTTGAGACGGTACTGTCGTCATTAAGCACCCATACATAAGAGTTCTGGCGCGTTAAATCATCGCCATCCGCATTAAACACAGCTTCGATTGGGATAAGTACCCCAGCTTTTAACTCCAAGCCGATATCTCGCCCATTTGACGTCACCTCAACGGCCATACCATCCAGAATCAAATCATCTTCCGGCATAGGTAGAGCAAGCGTCACCGTGAACGTGCCCGTGCTTGGGTCAGGTTCAGTGGTAAACTCCTTAATAGCCGCCGTGTATTCATTGCCACTGGGTACTCTTACCACAGCCTCAACATTCGATAACAGCTGCTCGCTAGGCTGATTCACGTAAATCTGGTCAGGCAGTTGGATAACAACCTCAACATCCTCGACACTGTGAATGTTCACGACCTGCTGGCCTACCTGAATATTTTCATATTGATCGACACTGACACGAGAAATGATCCCATCAACAGGAGCACGAAGCTTAGTGAACGACAAGCGCAGTTTTGCGAGTTCCAGCTCGGCATAAGCGATCTGGCGTTGAGCAGCAATTTCATCAAACTGTGACTTCGCCAATAAGCCTTTCTTCACTAGCGGACTTGAACGTCTGTATTGGCTGTTAATTACCGTGTAACGCGCCTGAGCATTGTCGACATCCAGTTGATAATCGGTAGGGTCAAGCTCTGCAATGATGTCTCCTTGTGAAACACGCTCACCTTCTTTCACATCAAGCTTATTGATTTCACCAGCGACTCGAAAGCTGAGATGAGCCTTCTCGGCAGCGTTTGCAACCGCTGGGAAATAGAGTTTGTCGCTAAAGTCGATGACTGAAATCTCGATAGCTTTAACCAAGGGCGTGTTATTCACTTCTACAACTTGTTTATCTTCACAAGCCGTAAGTAAAGCCAAACACGACAGTCCAGCGGCCACTTTAAGTGTTTTCATGTTATAGCCCCCTTTCCTTGATCCACTCTCGAACTTTAACGCCCGGTTCAAGACCATTAACACCAGAAGTCACAATGCGATCGCCATCGTTCAACCCTGAAACAATATGGCGCTTTTCATCGATGATGATTGCGACATTTTCAACAATACCGTCGCTATTCACGCGCCACACAGAGACATCATCGCCATCAGTCATCATTGCTGATGTGGGAATTTTTGTGGCGGCTGCTAACGCTGAAACTAAATGAACTGTGCCTGACATACCCGGCAAAATACCAACATCGGTGGGTCTTTCCATTACCATGGTGACTTTGTACGACCCGGTTTTGGGATCCGCTTCAGTATCAACTTCTTGGAATGCTAAAGCGTAGGAGCTACCAGGGAAAGCATCAAAAACCATGGTTGCATCCGTCTCAAACCCTGAAGAAAAGCGCGTGATAAGTTGGTCGGGTAATAAGAATACGACTTTGAGGATTTGATTCGTTTGAATATTCATCACGCCTTGTTTGGCAGCGATATATTCATGGTTTTCAGCAGGAATGATGGAGATAGTACCATCGTAAGGCGCAACCAAAGTGGTATAACGTAGGTTGGCTTTTGCTTGGTTAAGCACCGCTTTAGCAGAATTATGATTAGCTTTCGCTTGGTCGAAGTCTTGCTCAGATACGACGCGATCTTTGCGCAACTTAATGGAACGTTGGTATTGAACATCGGCAAGCTTAAAGTTGGCTCTCGCTTGCTTCTCTAACAACTGATATTCGTCAGGATTAAGCGTTGCAAGCCCATCACCTTTGGTAACCTGTTGACCAGATGTGACATCGATAGTCTGAAGTAGCCCTGGAACACGAAATGCCAGTACTGCTTTGTCACCAGCTTCTGTGGTGGCTGGAAAGCTACGTTCAAAAGCATTACTACCGACGGAGACAGTGAAGAGTTTGGCGGGTCTAGAATCAGGTTCAGGTACGGGAGGAAGCTCCTTACCACACCCAGACAACCCAGCTAAGGCTGTCAATAGGACAACGGAGGCTCTATACATTAGTGATCATCCATAACTATAAATATTTTTATAACATAGATTAATTACATGTAACTTACCAGTTATCGTAAGATTTATTTAGACAAAATTATTAAAAAAAATAACGGCTTGGAATAAATTTTCCTAAACCGTTATCTAATGTTTTTCAGGTTTACCACTACATGTTCTTAAATGCGCGGTCGACTTTGAAAGTATCCGAAGTCACATAAGCTTCCATATTGCGGACACTGGTCTCTAATTTCTGGAAATCACCCTCTAAAGTGCCCAGTAACGACTCTGCGGTTTGCCCTTTTTCCCAAGGTTTTTGCTTGAGCGTGTGCTCTTGTTTGGCCTTCATCTGATCGACATACTGAGGTGGTTGTTTTTCAAGCATAAATGTCAAAGCTACATACGCTAATAACACCAAAAAGCTACCACCAAGCAGTGCCGCCGAGATAACCAAGATGCGAACCAACCACACTTCAAGGCCAAAGTAGTTCGCTAACCCTGCACACACTCCAGACAACTTACCGTTAATAGGATCGCGATACAGTTCTCTACTCATAGTTTCGTCTCCAGTTAGGTGACTCCGCATCCAGTATTTTTTCTAGCGTTTTCACTCGATCTTGCATCGATTCAGCTTGAGCAGAAAGCTTGTGCAAACGCTGAAGATCCGTTTCTGAAAGACCATTACTGGATTTCTTCTTGCTGCGGTAATGTAAGAACAACCATAGCGGTGCCACGAAGATTAAAAAGACAATCAGTGGGCCTGCAATTAGAAATGTTGACATAGACAACTCCTAAAATTATTTATCGCGGTTTTCAACTTGTTGCTTCAGTTTCGCCAGCTCTTTTTCAATTTCATCTTGAGCTTGTAGATCTGCAAATTCTTGGTCTAACGATTTTGCGTTACCTGTTTTGGCGTAAACATCTGCTTCAGCTTCTAATTCATCCACTTTACGCGAGAATTGCTCAAACTTCGCCATTGCTTCGTGGGTTTTGCTTGAATGCAGATGCTTTTGAACATCACGACGATTGCTTGCCGCATTATTACGAATCATTAATGCTTGCTGCTTCGCACGTGTTTCTGCGATTTTGGTTTCAAGCTTGCCAATCTCACTGGTCAGCTTTTCGATGGTTTCGTGAACCAAGGTTTGCTCTGTGTGAAGGCTTTTGATTATATCTTCAAGTTTTTGCTTTTCTATTAGCGCCGCTCTAGCTAAGTCTTCACGTTGTTTAGTTAGTGCTAGTGTCGCTTTATTTTGCCAATCTAGAATCTGAGTTTCGATAGCTTCAACTTTACGCGCTAACTCTTTTTTATCTGCGATAGCTTTAGCGGAGTTAGTGCGAACCTCAACCAGCGTATCTTCCATTTCTTGGATAATCAGGCGAATCATCTTTTCAGGATCTTCAGCCTTGTCTAAAAGTGCACTGATGTTCGAATTTACAATGTCTGCAAAGCGAGAAAAAATACCCATGAGGAACTCCTTAATTACAATGATGGCAAATGTGCTTTAAAGCGTTATTCGATTTCTCAATCCACTTGCTCAAAAATTTACGTTTGTTGTTAAACCTACCATAAATAATCCAAGTAACGTGCCAACTTTTAAGCCATTTATTATCAGATACTTACAATAAAATGGTGATTAACCCGAACCATGCTATGATGAATTTAGCCAAGTATTGGTATTTTTCACCACTACGACTCTTATACTTAAGCTATTTACATGATGTGATTTAAATAAAGCCCTCTAAATCACATCCATCGGCGCTCAAATCACACAAGGACCCGCTATGCAGCAGAACCTCATTGGTGAATCACCCAGTTTTCTCTCCGTTTTAGATAAAGTGTCCCAACTCGCACCAATCGAAAGACCGATTCTGATCATTGGAGAGCGTGGTACGGGTAAAGAGTTGATCGCACAAAGACTGCATTACCTTTCAAGACGTTGGGATCAACCTTTGATCTCATTGAACTGCTCAACCCTCAGTGAAGGTTTGATTGATTCTGAGTTGTTTGGTCATGAATCGGGGTCCTTTACGGGTTCGAAAGGTCGTCATCAGGGTCGATTTGAAAGAGCGGAAGGTGGAACACTGTTTCTTGATGAGCTCGCGACCACGCCCCTAGCCGTTCAAGAGAAGCTATTGCGCGTTATTGAATACGGGCAGTATGAACGTGTCGGCGGACAAAAAGCTTTAAGTGCCAACGTCAGACTGGTGTGTGCGACCAACGCTGACTTGCCAGACATGGCATTAAGGGGCGAATTCAGAGCCGACTTATTGGACAGGCTCGCGTTTGACGTGATTACTATACCCCCTCTTCGAGAGCGAAAAGAAGACATCACGCTGCTGGCAGAATACTACGCCATTAAGATGTGCCGTGAATTAGAATTGGAGTTGTTTGTTGGCTTTGCTCCGTCTGCCGTTGAGGCGCTGCTGGATTATTCATGGCCGGGGAATGTGCGAGAACTCAAGAACGTTATTGAGCGCGCAGTCTACCAGCACGGTAAAGACCCATATCCTATTGAATCTTTGGTGTTTAACCCATTCAAACCCGCATGGAAAATAGATCAAGATTCCACGCATGAAATTGGCAATGCGCCGTCCAACAGCCATACTTCATCAGAGAGCTTGTTTTCTTTGCCGCTTGATTACAAAGCATGGCAAGAACAACAAGACATCAAGCTGCTCAATCAAGCCCTAAAGCAGAGCAAGTACAACCAGAAACAAGCAGCAGAATTACTTGGATTAACCTACAACCAATTACGTGGAATGGTGAGGAAGTACGCGATTGTCGGACAAGCTAACGATAAATAGCTGTCCACGCTTGATTATTATTTGGAGCCGAATAAATAAAATGTTAAATTGTCCGGATCTTGAGGCTCCTCTAACGCCTCGTTTCGAAAAGTATTTCTTTTTATGAAAGCACTAATAAGACTATCACTGAGCATCTGTACGCTGAGCTTTCTCGCTGGATGTGGTGAGAGTGTGAATCACGAGCAAATCCGTGAAAAAGGCTTCATTTATTGCGGCCAAGGTAATCCTAGTACCTTCAACCCACAGCTGGTTGATAGTGGCATTACCGCAGAATCGCTGAGTCCTCAAATTTTCGATACACTGCTCACTCTTGATCCGATGACGTACCGACCAAAACAGAACTTGGCGACAAGTTGGTCTGTTGATAAATCAGGTACAGAGTACACGTTCAAACTGCGCCCAAATGTTGCGTTCCAAACCACAGACTGGTTCACCCCAACTCGTAGCATGAATGCACAAGATGTGGTGTTTAGCTTTGAACGTGTCATTGATAGTTCAAACCCATTTCATTATGTGGGTGGCGGCCTATACCCATGGTTTGCCGGAATCGACTTCAAAAACCTGATCGTCGATATCACCGCAGTTGATGACCTAACGGTGAAATTCCAATTAAGTCGCCCAGACAATTCGTTTCTCAACAATATCGCCACCAGCTATGCAGTCATTCACTCTAAGGAGTATGCCAATCAGCTCATTGCAGCGGATGAGAAAAATCGAATCGATTCCAATCCAGTCGGCACTGGCCCTTTCTACTTAGATGAATACCAAGTCAACGACCTAGTGCGCTTGAAAAAGAACAAGCACTACTGGAAAGGTGAAGTACAAATGGACCAAGTTGTGTTCGATACTTCGCAACGTGGAACAGGCACACTTGCCAAGCTTCTGCGTAGTGAGTGTGACGTGCTCAACTCACCAATTTCTAGCCAAATCCCTATTATTCAGGCTCATGAAGAGTTGAAGATTTCTGCTACTCCGGCGGTTAATGTCTCTTTCATCGCGCTGAATACTGAGCACCCTGCACTGCGTGACTCTCGAGTTCGTAAAGCGCTCAACTTAGCCATCAATCGTCAGAACATTCTTGATTCTGTGTATTACGGTACAGGAACCAAAGCCTACACCTTGCTTCCTCCGACTTCTTGGGCTCACCAAAAAGACAGCGTTCAAGTTCGCTACGACCGAAACTATGCGGTTGCGCTTCTCAAAGAAGCTGGCGTTGAACCTGGGTTAGAGCTTTCAATGTGGGTACCACTAGAGCCACGCGCATACAATCCAAGTCCAAGAAAAACGGCAGAACTTATCCAAGCAAACTTAGCCGATATTGGTATTGAATTGAAACTCTATACCGACGACCGATTTGACCGCACACAGTTGTCCTCTATTTCCTCAACAGACTTGTTGCTTACAGGCTGGATAGGCAATACCGGTGACCCGGACAACTTCTTACGTCCGCTGCTCTCATGCAGCTCTGAGCGTGCAGGGTTAAACGTCTCGATGTGGTGTAATTCAGACTTTGATTTCCTTCTCGACTTAGCATTAGAGATCAATCAACAAAGGCACCGTGTGAACTTGTACCGACAAGCCCAAAACATTCTCAATGAAGAAGTTCCTGTGATTCCTTTAGCTCATGGCGTGCAATTTCGCGTGCACGATCGTTCGCTAACAGGCTTTAAAGCAAGTCCTTTCAATGCCCAACCTTTTGATCAAGTCAGAAGAGAGGTGCAGTAATGTTTTGGTATACATTAAGACGTGTAAACTTATTCGTTATTACGCTAGGAATTCTGACCTTGGTAGGTTTTTCCCTGCTTCGATTAGACCAAACCTCACCTTGGGCAATTCAAGATTTTTGGCCCGGTTGGATTAGCTATATCACTGAATTATCGACGCTAAACTTTGGCCTAAGCAAACACGGTGTGCCTATCATCGATGAGTTGGTCCTGGTGTTCCCTGCAACGCTAGAGCTGTGCTTCTTTGCCTTTGTGTTGGCACTCATCATCGGTATCCCTTTCGGCACCATTGCTGGTATGAGACAAGGTAAATTTGTTGATACCACCATATCGTTCACCTCAATGGCCGGTTACTCTGCGCCTATATTTTGGGTCGCGTTGCTGATGATCATGGTGTTTTCACTGCACTTTGAAATGTTCCCAGTTGGTGGCCGATACGACCTACTTTACGAGATTGAACACGTGACTGGATTCGCGATGATTGACGCCTTTTTTGCCGAGGGTCGCTACCGTGCGCACGCACTACAAAGTGTTATCGAGCACATGGCGTTGCCTTGTCTTGTTTTAGTACTGGCGCCAACGACTCAGGTCATCCGATTGATGAGAGCGTCAGTGGCTGAAGTAATGACGCAAAACTACATCCGCGCTGCGCGAATTAAAGGTCTTTCCACTAGAGAGATCATCACGCAGCACGTGCTAAGAAACGCGATACCTCCGATTATTCCTAAGGTCGGTGTTCAGCTATCGAGTATGTTAACGCTTGCTATTGTTACCGAGTCTATCTTTAACTGGCCGGGCATTGGCCGCTGGTTATTGGATGCCTTATCGAATCAAGATTACGTTTCAATTCAAGCTGGTGTAATTGTGGTGGCTACCTTAGTTTTGACCGCTAATATTCTGTCCGATCTACTGGGCGCGATGATCAATCCACTGGTAAGGAAGGAATGGTATGCTAACAAATAACGTCTACCAAGAAGAACAGATTCCAACCCAGTTCGAACGTTTCTGGCGCAGCTTCCGCAGCAATAATCTAGCTATGTTTGGCTTGTGGTGTTTGGTGCTTATCATTCTGGTCACCGTCACTTCACCGTGGCTAGCCCCGCATGATGCACAAGAACAAACCGGTCACCTATTAACGCCGCCCTCTTGGGATCCTGCGGGAACGGTAGAATACTTTTTGGGTACGGATGACTTAGGCAGAGATATTCTCTCTCGCCTAATAATTGGCTCTCAGTTAACCTTCGGCGCCGCGGTGGTGATTACCTTTATCGCAGCCGTCATTGGTTGTCTGATTGGCGTACTTGCTGGTATGACGCGCGGTTTACTATCAAGCACGCTAAACCACCTGCTTGATACTGTTATGTCGATTCCATCTCTTCTGCTGGCGATTATCTTCGTGGCATTCCTTGGCTTTGGGGAGTTTAATATCTTGCTCGCCTTGTGCTTGGCACTGATCCCGCGCTTTATACGCTCGGTGTACATTGCCGTGCATGCTGAAGTAGAAAAAGACTATATTCTGGCTTCTCGCCTTGATGGTGCGAACGATTTTTACCTGCTATGGAACTCAATCCTTCCGAACATCCTTACCGTGATCGCTCTTGAAGTTACGCTGGCACTGTCAGTCGCAATTCTTGATATCACGGCTTTAGGTTTCCTAGGGCTTGGCGCTCAAGCACCGAGTACCGAATGGGGCTCCATCTTGGGTGATTCGGTCGAGTTGATTTACCTTGCGCCATGGACAGTTACCCTACCTGGCTTAGCTATTATGTTTACAGTTATCGTGATTAACCTCGTCGGTGAAGGTGTTCGCCAAGCGCTAAATGCAGGAATCGAATAATGCCGTTACTTGATATTCGACATCTAACCATCGAGATTGAGACCCCTCAAGGGATGGTTAAAGCCGTAGATCGAATGAGTATTACCCTCAATGAAGGGGAAATTCGTGGCTTAGTAGGTGAATCAGGCTCAGGTAAGAGTTTGGTTGCAAAAGCGATCGTTGGGGTTTGTAAAGAAAACTGGAAAGTATCTGCCGACCGAATGCGCCTTGGCAATATCGACCTCCTGCAACTGACACCCAAAGAACGACGCCGAGTTATTGCTCGTGATATCGCGATGATCTTTCAAGAGCCATCCTCTTGTCTTGATCCATCTGAAAAAGTGGGCCATCAACTTATTGAAGCGATTCCTTCCTATTCGTTTGAAGGTCGGTGGTGGCAGAGATTCAAATGGCGTAAGAAGCAGGCCATCGCTCTACTGCACAAAGTCGGTATTAAAGATCATTCTCGTCTTATGGACAGTTACTCTTATGAGCTGACAGATGGTGAGTGTCAAAAAGTCATGATCGCAATGGCGATCGCTGCCAAGCCAAAAGTCTTGATTGCTGACGAGCCAACCAACGATTTAGACCCAATTACACAGTCTCAAATATTGCGTCTTTTGAGTCGTATGAACCAGATCAATAACACCACCATCGTGTTGATCGGCCATGACTTAACCACCATTACCCAATGGGCGACTCGCATTACCGTGATGTACTGTGGTCAATCGGTAGAATCCGCTGATACACCGAAGCTGTTGGATGCACCAAAGCACCCGTACACCGTTGCTTTGTTAAAAGCGATGCCAGACTTTAACGACTGGATTCCCCACAAGGAGAAGCTCCAGTCTTTGCCGGGGTCAATTCCACCGCTGCAACATCTTCCTATTGGTTGTCGATTAGGGCCTCGCTGCCCATACGCACAAAGGCAGTGTGTCGAGATCCCACATACGAAACGTATCAAGAACCATAAGTTCAACTGTCACTTCCCTCTGAATATGGAGAAGAAAAAGAAATCATGAGTGCATTATTAGAAGTCAGTGATTTGTCTAAAGACTTTACGACTCGCTCTGGTCTTTTCCGTAAAAAGATTCATCAGGCGGTGAAGCCAGTTAGCTTTTCTCTTGAAGCAGGCCAGACAATTGGTTTTATCGGCCAGAATGGTTCTGGCAAATCAACATTAGCCAGAATGCTCGCAGGCATGGTGGAGCCAACCGCAGGCGAGATCCGCGTGAATGGCGAAAAGCTAGAGCACAAAGACTACTCGACTCGTTGTAAGCTGATTCGAATGATCTTCCAAGATCCGAATACGTCACTTAACCCGCGCATTCAGATCGGTCGAATTCTTGAAGGTCCATTAAAGCGAAACACCAACATGCCTCCAGAAGCTCGTATGCGTCGTGTGAAAGACACACTACTGCGCGTAGGCCTTCTACCGGAACATGCGTATTTCTACCCTCAGATGCTTGCTGCAGGCCAGAAACAAAGGGTTTGTTTGGCTCGTGCCTTAATACTTCAGCCATCCATCATTGTTGCTGATGAAGCTTTAAATGGTTTGGACATGGCAATGCGCTCGCAAATCATCAATCTGTTCTTAGAGTTACAAGAAGAGATGGGCGTATCGTTCGTTTATGTATCTCAACACCTCGGTATTGTTAAGCACATTACCGACAAGATTATTGTCATGCATGAAGGCAATGTGGTTGAGAGTGGGGAAACAGATCAAGTGCTAACCAATCCAACTCACCAAATCACCCAAAGATTGGTTGAGAGCCATTTCTCCAAAGCGCCGAACCACTAACCTGGAATCACGCTACATTTAGCAGAGGGGAAAAGTATGTATCGAACAGCTTCAATGCTTCCCCTCTTGTTGGTGCTGTTGTCCTTTAACGCGACAAGCACACCGCTCACATGGCTAGATAGAAGCTTCGTCGAAACTGCCTTTTATAACGTCGCGCTTCAACACGAATACTCCCAAGGCAACAAACCGCTCGCCAAGTGGAAACAACCGATCAAGATTTGGATCGATCATCGAGTGGGCGATGAGGAACTGCATCAAGAGATCACAGAGCTTCATATCAAACACTTATCTGAAGTCACCCAACATCCAATAACAATCGTCAGTAAAGAGTCCGAAGCGAACGTTAAATGGATATACACAAGGCAGAGCCAGTGGGTATCTGAGGCGAAATCGGTGCTCAAGCTCAAATCAACTCAACATTTAAATAGCGCCATCTGCACGGCGGGCTATAGAACCAATTCTAAAGGCGAGATTGTATACGCTGGGATTGTAATCCCGGTTGATCAGGCAAGATCGCGAGGTAAGCTGGTCGCCTGTATCGTGGAAGAGATCACACAAGTTCTAGGCCTGCCGAATGATTCAGATAAAGCCTACCCTTCTATTTTCAACGACCACACGCCAGAAGACTTATTATCGCCGTTAGACGTAGTGCTACTGCAATTGCTGTATGAACCAGAATTGAAAGCTGGAATGACAAAATCTGAAGTAAAACCTATCGTTCGAAAGATACTCAAGAGATACAGCAAAACAGGTGTGCTTCAGCAAGCTTCTAAAGCCGCACAGCAAGCGCCTTTGTATCAGTTGATTGGGTATTGACGAATATACGTTGGAAGTAACTTAGATGGGATAATTGAATGATAGCGCTGCCTAAGAAAGGCAACGCTGACTTACGATGTTACTGTATTACGAAAGAACTAGCGCTTAGCTGCCTGCTTTTTCAATTCGAAGTCGAACTCATCCGGGAACAAGATAACGCCTTCTTCTTGCTCGTTCGGGAATACTACAACAGCAAGTTCGTCGTCTTCTAGACCGTTCGTCCAGCGACTGTGCCATTTGTTCAACGAAATAGACTCAGCTTTACACTCAGACCAATCACCCGTTGCCCATGATTCTGCGAACTCTTGGTTTGGCCATACTGGAACACAATCTTCATCTTCTGTGTTCAGCATTACACAACCGTGTTCATCGGTTAAGATCCATACTTCACGGTTTGCTACGATTTCTTTCACACAGTATTTCAGGCGTTGCTCGCCCGTATACTTGTTGATTTCAGCGATTTTTTTATCGTCTAGCTGTGTAGTCATCTTAATTTCCTACTTTAGTCAGTAACTTTGCTCTTAAAGCTATTTTATGCCGAGTGTTGTTAACTTCAAACATTATCGATGAAGAAGAAAGTCTACTTCAAAGAAAAACGCCTGCTAAATAAGCAGGCGTTTAATATTAAGCGACTTGATTAAACAAGCTCACCTTGTAGCCAAGGCCAGCCTTGCTTCTTACGGCTTAGTGTATTTTCCATCATTAATACGCCGCCTTTCTCGTGCTTAACCAATTTCTCAGCCCACTCACCTTTGTATAGAAGACGAGTTTGAGCAGTAGTGATATCTGTTAGCATTACCGCAGCGAACGCTAGACCGTCTTTCTCACAACGCTCTTCAAGATCAGCTTCTAGCGCTTCGATCATGCCGTCTACTTGCTCAAGAGTCGCAAGTTCAACTTGACCAACAACAACATCACGACCGTTGAATGGGTAGCCTTTAAGGTCTTTTTCTACTAGCTGTGCAGCAGATAGGCCTTCGATGTTTGTTTTTGCGATTAGAAGCGCTTTGATGAATGCATCAACGTCAGTTACGCCAGCAATTTCAGCAAGCTCAGCAACCGCGTCTTTGTCTTTTTGAGTACATGTTGGAGAAGCGAAACCAACTGTGTCTGAAAGAATTGCAGACATCATTAGTTTAGCGATTTGTTGAGAGATTGCGTGACCTTCAATCTTGAACATGTTGAAAAGTACAGTGTTTGTACAACCAACAGGCCAGATCCAAGCTTCCATTGGGTTTACTGTCATCACGTCGCCTAGACGGTGGTGATCAACAATACCTACGATCTCTGCATCAGCAACATCATCTGGTGCTTGTGCTAGATCTGAGTAGTCTACTAGCCAGATTTTCTCACCAGCAACAGAAGTACGAAGCTCTGGCTTTTCAGCACCAGCGACTTCTAGAATGTGTTGAGTTTCGCGGTTGATCTCGCCTTGGCGAATTGGTGTCGCTTCCTCGCCACGAGCCTTAAGAAGCTCAGTTGCAACTAACGCACTACAAATACTGTCACTATCAGGGTTTTTGTGACCAACAACTAAAATCATGTTTCTTCCTATTACACTAACAATTATGACTCTACCTTTAGAGCCTCTCTTTATTAGCCATACTTTACCTCATTTTTTTAGATTGGTCATGTTTCGTGGGTTTAGCCAATAGTAACAATAGATAAAAAAACAACAAATGCAATTGATAATTATTATCATTCGTATATATTTATCTTAAGCCACTAATTTTGAGTAACACCTATGGATCGACTAATCTCTTTTTTGCCAAGCAGTAGTGCTGCGAAAACAACTCAGTTTTCACTGTCATTTAAGCGCCTGCTTTTGCCTGTCTCACTTGCAGCTTTGGTTGCAGCCCCAGCTACACGAGAGCTGACGGTGACTACTTTGTCAGACGCGTTTTGGGCAGTGTCTTGTTATGTTGCTTTAACCTTGGCTATTTACCACTGGTTAAGTCTGTACATAAACAAAGATAACGTCTTCAATAAGCTCGTCCATCAATCTCGTTCAAACCAAGTGGTATTCGCTGCACTTATGGGGGCGCTACCCGGCTGTGGCGGTGCGATAGTGGTAACCACACAATTTATCTCGGGAAAACTCGGATTTGGTGCGGTAGTTGCGGTGCTCGTCTCAACCATGGGTGACGCGGCGTTCCTGCTCATAGCGAGCGAGCCTAAGACAGGTTTAGCCATGATGGCGATGGGCGTGATTGTGGGTACTGCGTCAGGCCGAATCATTAACTTGTTTCACGCAGACGACTTCTTACGCCCAAAAAAAGCACAGAAAAATGAAGCCGTTCACAGTTGCTCATCTCAATCCCAAGACAAAGAATCCGTCTCTAAAAAGGCGATCAACCTGCAAGGTTACCTATGGTCAGTGCTGATTATTCCCGGCGCTGCAGTAGCTCTACTTGGCTCTTTTCAAGTCGATGTAAACGAGTTACTCGCGTTGCCTGAAATGTCGATGGAATGGGCGGGAACAATTTTATTGATTAGCTCGATGTTTCTATGGGGTCTCACCCGTGAAATTGAAGATTACAAATCAGCCGTAAGTGAAGACGAGAAATGTGTAGGCTCTCATCCACTACAAAAAACGGCTCAAGATACTAACTTCGTGACAGCGTGGGTGGTGGTTGCTTTTCTTTTCTTCGAATTTGGCTCTGTGATAGCAAATGTTGATTTTGCGACGCTATTCTCAAGCTGGGGCATCATGCTCCCCCTGGCTGGCGTGTTGATGGGTTTGCTACCGGGCTGTGGACCGCAATTATTGGTCACTAGCTTATACCTTTCAGGCGCCCTGCCACTTTCGGCTCAGGTAGGTAACGCAATTTCAAATGATGGAGATGCGCTATTCCCTGCGATTGCGATGGCACCGAAAGCAGCACTGGTCGCAACCTTGTATTCAAGTGTGCCCGCTTTAATCTGTGCTTATGGCTATTGGTTTATGTTTGAGATCTAACTTGATCAGAGTTAACTACATAGGCTTCTGTAAGGTCGGTACTTTGTATCGGCCTTTTTGTTTCCGTCTGCTTAAGTCTTTCCACAGGTTCTTTTTACATTCCCTTCCTGCTTCACTGCTTCTACCACCTCTCTCAAACAGCGCGTTACAGCCTGTCTCAAAAACGCCCTCTATTAGCCCTGTATAATGCTTATTTAGAAACACCAACACTGATATCAAAAATACAAAAAGCCCCTGTAAGAGTGCTTACAGGGGCTTTAATTCAAGCTTTAATCTTGGTTCTTAAGACAAGACTTAAGAAACTTCGATTGGACCACCGAATGAAGTTACTGGAGGCAGTTTGCCTTGGAACTTCTCGAAATCAACCAAACATGTGTTTGCTGACGTTGCTTGAGCAAGTTCAGACGTACCGATATCTTGAGTCAGTGTGTTTGGATCGCCGTATGTATCTAGCGCGCCCACTTTCTCGTTGATCGGACCGTACCAAGCACCTTCTTCGATACGAACAACACCAGGAGCGTAGCTATCCATTAGAACAGCACCTGCTAGTAGTTGACCACGGTCGTTAAACACACGTACTACATCGCCATCTTTGATGCCTTTCTTCTTAGCATCTACTGGGTTGATGTAGATTGGCTCACGGCCTTGTACCGCGTAAGTCGCACGCCACTCTTCAGATTCACACATCTGAGAGTGAAGACGCTTGTCTGGGTGACAAGATTGTAGCCAGTACGGGTGCTTGTCAGAGCCTGGACCACCGTGTGAACGTTCAGATTTCTCGAACCACATTGGGTGTTCTTGACAGTGCTCGTAACCCATGTTGCCAACAGTACGGCTTGTGATTTCGATGAAACCAGAAGGCGTGCCTAGTGCGTTGATCTCTGGATCTTCACGGAATGAAGCGTGACGAGTCCATGGCTTACCTTTGCCGAAGTCTAGGAAACCTTTCTCCCAGAACTCAGCAAACTCAGGCATTTCGAAGCTACCTTCGTTTGATGCGCGACATTCGTCGTACAGAGATTTAACCCACTGCATTTCGTCCATACCACGCGTGTAATCGTCGTAACGACCCCAACGCTTAGTTAGGCTAGACATGATCTCGAAGTCAGTCTTAGACTGGAACAGAGGATCCACTAGCTTGTGCATTGCGATCAAACCACGGCCAGAGTACGCGCCGTAACCATCGATATCGTTACGTTCCCACTGAGTACAAGCTGGAAGAACAATATCAGAGTGACGACAAGTTGCAGTCCAAGCGAAATCAACAGCCACTACAGTTTGTAGGCTCTTGAATGCTTTACGCATCTTGTTGCGATCTTGGTGGTGGTGCCACGGGTTGTTACCACTGAATACCATCATCTTGATGTCAGGCAGTGTCACTGTTGCGCCGTTTGCTTTGATCTTCTTACCTGGCTCTAACAGGCTATCTACCCAACGAGCAACAGGGATTACGCGGCTGTAACCGTTGTAATCAGTGTTAGTGTGCTTAGGCGATTGACCTTTGTCGATGTTCAGCGGGAATGAACCCGGAGCAGCGAAGCCAGTTGAAGATACACCGATACCAGAGTAGTGGTGACCGTAAGAGATACCACCGCCCGGTAGACCAATTTGGCCAACCATTGCTGCGATAACTGCACACATCCAGTAAGGCTGTTCACCGTGCTCTTGACGTTGGATACTCCAACCAACAAGAATCTGTGTACGACCGTTAACCAGCATCTTAGCGAAGTCACGAATAGAGTCCGCGCTTGCGCCACAGATAGCAGAAGCCCATTCTGGCGTCTTCTCAACTCTGTCTTTCGTTTCACCTTGAACGTACTTGATGAAATCTTCAAAACCTAGACAGTAAGTTTCGATGAAATTCTTGTCGTATAGGCCTTCGTTGTAAAGAACGTGAGCAACACCAAGCATGAACGCCACATCAGTTTGTGGGTTGATGTACATTTGCTCGTTTTCTAGGTAACGACCTGTTTTGTTTTTAACAGGGTCAACAGAAACAACGTTGATCTCTTTCTTAGCAACTTTTTCTTTCAGCTGTTCTAGGTATGCGAACGACTCGTGAGTCTCACATGTCCAACCTACTTGAAGGTTTTTAACTGGATCGTTACCCCAAAGAACAATGTTGTCACTGTTTTCTAGGATAAGTTCCCAAGATGTACCTTGTGCGTACACTTCAGTAGAACCTAGCACGTAAGGCATGATCGTTTGACCAGCACCTGTTGAGTAGTCACCGATTTTCTTCACAGAGTAACCGTGAAGTGCCATTGCACGTTGCATGTGGTTAGTACAGCTATGGAACTGACCTGTTTGTCTCCAACCAGTTTGACCTGTGTGAAGCGCCCATGGACCGTAATCTTTCTGTACGCGCTCTAGCTCGCGGTAAACAAGGTCTAGTGCCTCATCCCAAGTCACACGAATAAAGCGGTTGTTACCACGCGTGTCTGCGCTGTACTTATGCTTCTTCAACCAATCTAGGCGAACCATTGGGTAACGCACACGTGATGGGCTGTAGATAATACCTTTAATACCTTTCAGCATCTCTGTTGGGTGCTGATCGATTTCTAGAGGTTTAATTTCTTGTACTTTACCCGCGTAAACGCGAGCTCGGAATGCACCCCAGTGAGAACCAGAGACTTTCCACGCACCGTCTGTTTCTGCTGCAGACGCTGATGCCGACGCCAATAAGCTTGGACCGATAACCGATGCCGCACTTGTAGTAGCGACACCTTTCAGAAAACTTCTTCTTGTAATTGCCATTGTGTTACTCCAATTGACGTCTTATTAGTGATGGCCTTCAGAAAAATCTGATGAGTGCTTCTGTAGATACTTAAGAACCAGTGCTTCTGTATCTGTATCGAAGTTAACGAATGCAATCATACCATCTAGCATGCCTACCCAACCGTTAGCGCTGAAGTGAGCTTCATCTGGCTGTGAGTGACACGTTGAACAGTTAGATTGGTACGCTTGACCCGCTGCGTTCCAGATTGGATCGAAGTTATCAACCATAGACTCTTTCTTCATCCAAAGTGCTAGGTTAACTTCTTCCCAAGGAAGGCCAGTAAGCTCATCTTCTTTCTTCTCACCAACAGTGATAACGTCACTTTGAGATACTTCTTTCGTCAAGATTGCAGTTGAGATGTTCATACCGAAGTCTTCTTGGATTACACGTCCGAAGCCTTTCGCTTTACGCCAACCGTCGATTTGAATCTTGATCATGTCGCCTTTTTCGTCGATAACCGCAACTTTACTTGCAGGGCTTAATAGACCCGCTTCAACTTCAGCTGTTTCATCTGTGTACATTGGTAGGTGACGAATAGAGATCACGTCTGAACCATTTGCGTAAGATGTGCTGCTTGCTACGTTTTCTAGCTCGCCAACAATACCGCTCGCTGATGCCATATCTAATGGAAGGTTGTGAGCAATACCTTTGTGACAGTCAACACAGCTTTGATCACGCTCTGCCGCGTTCTTCATCTGGATACGCGCTGTTGGGCGCATGTTTTCGAAATCCATTGAATCGTAGTTGTGGCAGTTTTTACACTCTAGAGATTTGTTCGAAGAGAAGCGATCCCATTCGTGTTTAGCCAGTTCGATACGACGAGCTTCGAATTTCTCAGGCGTATCTAGGTCACCAAATACTTGAGCGAATACTTCTTTAGAAGCTTGCATCTTACGAGCGATTTTTGCTGTCCATTCATGTGGAACGTGACAGTCAGGACAAGTAGCACGTACACCAGAAGTGTTTTTCCAGTGAACCGTTTCTTGTAGTTCTACGTATACGTTGTCACGCATGGTGTGACAGCTTACACAGAATTCTTCTGTATTTGTGTGCTCTAGAGCTGTGTTAAAACCGCCCCAGAAAATAACACCGGCGATAAAGCCACCCATAGTTAGTACACCAAGACTGATGTGTACTGCTGGGCGAGTCATTGTGCGCCATAATTTAACTAAAAATGATTTCATGTTTAGCTCTCTTAAATATTGATTTTAAAAAATGTTGTTACTTAGAGGGCATTACATGCCGCCGTGAGCACCTGGAGGTCCGAATACAAACACTTGCAGTGCCCAAACTAGGAAGCCGTAACCGCCTACAAAAGCCACACTTAATATTGGGAAGAGAACCACCGCGATGAAGAGGAAAGACTTCCACTCCAGCGAATGTTTTTCGCTAGTTTCAATTTTATTAACATCACTCATACATTTTGCCTATTTTGTATTTAGTAATTTCGAGTAACCCATTCTATGGGGCTAAAGTTCTTAAGTATCTAACGACAAATTTTAGACCATACTCAAAGTAGGGTTCAATCAAATCTCCCGTTATAACCCTTGCTAATCAATACTTTTTTGAGCTCATCCAAAGTTGTTTTTAGTTAAACAAAGTTATTAAAAAGTATTAACAAATGTGAAGAATTAAGTATATTTCACAAATGTTAAATTCCAACACCTGCGCAACCGTATTGTAACCAACTTTAACGTTTTACCTACTAAGTAGTAGCCAAAAATGCCTCAAAAAACCAATATTTTGTGGTTTGATTGTTAAATTATTGATCGTTTTTCGAATCGATGACTTTGCAGTTGAAATGCATCATTTGGCACTTTCATATATGATAGAAGCCTTATTAAAAGGAAGCATTATGCAAGACGTTATTGATATATCTTGGTGGCAATTATTGTTTTTCAGTTCACTTCTCTTGCTGCCAATTGTAATCAACTACAAGCTAAAACTTGGCCTTGGCAAAGAGGCTTCTATCAGCATCATTCGCATGACTGTTCAGCTATTTCTGGTTGGCCTCTACCTAGAATACCTGTTCACTTTGAATAGCTTGTGGGTCAATTTACTGTGGTTATTTACGATGATTATCGTTGGGGCAAGCTCGATTGTTGAAAAGTCCAAGTTACCCCGAAACCTCTTGTTAGTCCCAGTCGCTGTGAGCCTAGCGGTAACCTGTGTACCCATTGTCTTGTTTATCTGCTTATTCATCATTAAACCAACACCGGTTTTTAACGCACAGTACTTAATCCCTATTGCAGGGATGCTGTTAGGTAATAGCTTAAGCAGTAACATCGTGGCATTGCAGAACTTGTTCGGTGCTTTTGAAACGCAGAAATCAGAGTACGAAGCGGCTATCGCTTTAGGTGCCTCTCCTTCCTATGCTGCAGCGCCTTTTGTGCGTAATGCTATACAGAAAGCGATGTCTCCTATTATGGCCTCAATGGCAACCACAGGCTTGGTAACGCTACCAGGAATGATGACAGGACAAATCTTAGGGGGTGCTTCACCAATGATCGCGATTAAGTATCAACTGATGATCATGTTGGCTATTTTCGTGATGATGAGCTGCTCCTTAGCGCTTGCACTTCACCTATCGTTAAAGACTTCTCTGACCAAAGAAGGGCGAGTTCTCGCTCAAATACAGCCTTCAAAATAACCTCCCGACTCATCTTAGATCTGGTTACTCACTGAATTTGATACAGGTTATCCACAGAAATTGTGGATAACCAAATCAATATAGATCCTTTTTTGTCCATTTCGGCTCGCGCAAAGATCATTGCCATTGATCCTTCGGTGATTTCAAAGACATATACACACGTGCAGAACTGCGTTGTTAAGCGTTCAAATGATAATTTAAGAATTCAACGAGTAAGTTTTCCACAAATAAAAAACGGCCTGCAATGCAGGCCGTCTTGTAAATGTCATAAGTCAGTTCAATGTTTCCACTCTGAGCTTTAACTAATCTTGTCACTGAGCTAGTCACACAAGCTTTGTTGATCCGCCATCTTTATTAATCGCGTAAATAAATCAACCAATACCACATGCCAACAAAGATACCGCCGCCGATGATGTTACCGATAGTAACGGGCAGCAAGTTGTTCATCAGAAAGTCCATCATGTTTAGGTCAACATAGTCTGCTGGATTAGCCCCTGTCATTGTCCAGAATTCAGTTGGAGCAAATGTTTTGATACCGATAGCTAAAGGAACTTGGAACATATTCGCAATACAGTGCTCAAAGCCCGATGATACAAACATCGCGACAGGTAAAATCAGTACTGCAATTTTGTCAGTCAGTGTTCGTCCACTAAACGTCATCCATACCGCGATACAAACCAATACGTTACACATGATGCCAAGCGCGATAGCTTGGATAAAACCATGGTGCATTTTGTGCTGAGAGATGGCCATGGCATTCAAACCCACTTGCCCATGGTCGAACATGTACTGTTTAGTCAGAAGCATGCATGCCACTAGCAATAAAGCACCAATAAGGTTACCGATATAAACGGTCGCCCAGTTCTTTACTAGGGTTCCCCAGCTAATCTTGCCACTTGCACGAGCAACAAGAGTGAGCACCGAACTGGTAAATAGTTCACCGCCAGTAACCACAACGAGGATTAGGCCCAAGCTAAATGCAAGGCCACCTAGGACGCGAGTAATACCCCAAGGTAAATCACCAGCGCCAGTGGTTACAATTGTGTAGAACACAAACGCAATACCGATATGTATGCCAGCTGAAATCGCTAGGAGAAAAGATTTGGTTGGATCTTTGGTTGCTTTACCTACGCCAATATCTGCAGCGCGCTCAGCCATTTGTGGCGGTAATAATGAGTCAAATTGGTTTAGATTCATGATGATTTACATTTTGAAACATGTTGTCGGGAGCGCGATAATCCTCTCTTTCATTTCTGAATTCAAGAGCTATTTGGGACTCAAAATACCTCCCACAACCTTGTGGAAAGGAAATAGCCCAAGTTATTCAAAATTCATACGACTTTAGTAGTAAAAAGAAAACTATGCTGAATGATTAGTTATCAGCATAGAAAATAATACATCTATAAATATCAATAAGTTACGAAAGAAAGCAAAGGAATAACGTACACTATAATGACTCACAGATCGCTGTTGCCTCTAGATTTTGATATAGATCAACAGAACGTAAAAAAGCGCCCTTAGGCGCTTTTAACTGAATCACAAATACAGAAATTAGTGATGCTAAACCGAAGGTTCAATCACTTCTTCTGATGATTGTTCTAAAGCAGAGCCCTCTAGATTCGACTCTGGACTCAAAGGGATTACATCAGAATCACTTTCATTGGCAACTTTACCACCTAGGTTTCTCAAGCTGTCCACTAGCTCTTCTAAACTCTTAATATGCGCATCACTCTTGGTAATCTGCTCATCTAGAAGATTGCTATGCTTAGTCGCCTCAGACAATTGTTGCGCCTGCTTCTGATTATCACTCTCTAGCTTAGCGAGTTGTTCAGTCAAAGTTTCAATTTCTGACTTTAATGACGCTGTCATATCTAAGCTTTTTAACGCTTTCACACTCGCTATAATCTTCTGAGATTGCTGACGCAACCCAACATCTCGGTAATCTTCATCATTAACCACTTGTGAAATGCTCAGCAACTGATTCTCTGCATTCAAAACCGATTGTTCGAACTTGTCGCCTTTTACACTCGCGAGCACTTTTACTTCATGAGCGACACTGCGCACGTGGTTCAACTCAAACTCCGCAGCGTGCACCGCATCTTCAATGATCGACTTTTCACGGGGACTGGCTTTTACTTGGCTTTCTGCCAAAGCAATTTGAGATGCTGCTTTAGCAAACGTCAGTGGAGCAACGTCATCAAAATCTTCATCTTCCAAGAACTCTAACTCGTCCTTCAATGGTTCGATGTATTTCTTATGTGCCACTTTAACTTCTAATAAGCGAGCATTATTAAGAAACTCCACCTGTGCTTCTTGAGCGTCTTCAAGCTCATCGACTAGCACATACTCAAACAACTCGCTGTATTCTGAATACAAGCGTTTGTAGCTAGAGGTAAACATGGTATCTGCGCCAAGGAACTTGAGGTAATCCATTTGTACAATCGAATCCGCTAGTACTCGGTCAGCCTTCTTCTTTAGCACTAATATCGAGTCATAATTTGATTTGATCAACGCAATTTTTTCATCAAAAGCTTCAGCGTAAGTCAGGCTCGAAAAAATTGAATAACTCTTGGTGAGCCGAGTTTCGTCTTTCAGTAAATCCGCATAAATGCTTTCAGCGTCATCCCAAGCGTCTAAGAGTTCATTGTAATTCTCTGGAGCATAGAGAGACAACTGAGCGTGGTCTTCAAGCTTAGCCTCCCATTCGGAGTAGACGCTTTGGACAGACTGAAATGAACGGACCTCGATTGTAGATTCGTTATTGTTGTTTGTGGTTTGGTTCGCGTCTGTCTGCTCTGAAGGTGTACTCTGACACCCTGCGATAGCAAATAGCATACTGATCATTAATGCTACTTTGTTCGCTCTCACTTATGCATATCCTTTTTATACAATATTCGCTCAATGCAAATTATTTCTAGTCACAATATATTACAACCACTTAGCAATAAACATCACTGATGATTTAAGTGGGTGCAAATCACCCAATATAACTAAAATAAACCCATCACTCGATGATTAATCAATCAATTTGGTATCACTTATCAATTCTCTTTATTTGCTATTGCCTGAGCCGTGAATGCGCACTAAGGTGAAGGTAGAGAACGTTATGAATATATAGGTTAATTATGAAGTACAACGCTGAAAACATTGCTGATTTAAACCTCCTTCTTCAATTTGATGTAAGTAGTGCCGCTACTGGAATTAAAGTTCATCAAGAGGCAGCTCAAGAAACTCAAGACGCTGTTAAGCGCCTATTCGAAAAGAACCTTTGTACTCAGCCAGACGGCGGTTACCTAACAGATGAAGGTATACAGATGGCAGAGCGCGCAGACAAACTACTTCGCGTACTAAACTAAAGCTCCATTGTTCTAGTAAAAACTCCACTCGCTTCGGCCGTGGAGTTTTTTCATTTTTGGCCAAAGGTTTGTTAGGCTTAATGTAAATTCGTCATCTGCAGTTGTGAGGAACACATGGCTTCTATATTTATTGTTGGTGCAGGCTGGGTCGGTGCACCTTTATCTAAGCATCTAGAAAAACACGGTAACCAAGTGGTGGTCACAAAAACGACCCGAGCGGGTGCAGACACCATTGGTAACAAACGTATCCCATGTGAAGTTTTCAGCTTTGACTCATCGGAGCCTGAGCATACTATCGGGCAACTCTATTCACTGTTACTCGAAAATAATGCAGAGATCGTCATTGGTAGCTTCCCTCCCGGCTTTAGAAAAGGTGCGGGACAAGAGTATGCTGAATACTGGCAACAGCTAACCAAAGCTTGTCAGAAAGCCAATGTCAAAAAGCTGATCATGGTTAGCTCGACTACGGTCTACCCGACCAAGCCAGGGATCTTATACGAGCAAGATGCCTCATTAGCGATTTCTACGTTAAGTGATGAACAGGCCAACTCATTTTCAGACAATGCACGAGTCATGCTACAAGCAGAACAGTGCATCATTGATTCCGGTATCGACTACACCATCCTTCGCTTCAGTGGGTTAATCGGCCCTAGCCGCCACCCCTCTAGGTTTGCAAGCAAATTGAAACAGGTCAGCACTCAAGCTCCTGCCAACATGCTTCATCTTGACGACGCGATTGGCGCGGTCAACTTCGCTATCAACCAACTGCATAACGAAGTGGTTAATGTTACGACCCCGAACACGGTGAGTAAGGCGGAATTTTATGCCGCTGCACTGAAAAGCGCCAACAGCAGTGAGCCGCTGCCCCTCGTGGTCGATACACCAGACAAGCTGATCTCTTCGAAAAAGATTCTCGACTTGGGTTACTCGTTTAAATTTGAATCCACGCTGGACGCTCTTTATGACTAATCAATCCATAGCTAACCAAGACATAGCTAAGCAATCTGTAACAAATAACTCAAGGATTAAGCTACATCGTTCGATCGACACCCTTTGGAACTTCATGTCTATGGGTCACAAGATTACGCCTTCAGATTGCATCTTTGTGCTGTGCAGTAATGATACCCGTGTCGCTGAATACGCAGCCGAGCTCTATCACCAAGGTGTGGCGCCTTATATCGTATTTTCTGGCGGTGTGGGACGCTTTACAGAAGGGAGCTTTGAGCGTTCAGAAGCCGAAACATTCGCGGCTATTGCACGAGATGCTGGCGTGCCAGACTCTGACATTATCATAGAGAAACACGCAACCAATACTGGGGAGAATGTAAGATTCACCCACAAATTGCTTCTTGAGCGTGGGCTGTCACCGAAAAGACTGACCTTAGTACAGAAGCCCTTTATGGAGAAACGCACCTACGCCACGTTTAGTAAACAATGGCCTGAAGAGAGTGTAGAAATTACCGTGACTTCGCAATGGCAAAATTGGGATGATTACTTTAATGAAGAGTTACCGTTAGACATGGTGTTGGGCGCATTAATTGCTGATTACGAGCGAATCAAATCCTACCCAGAGAAAGGCTTTCAAATTGAGATGCCAATCCCCGATGACGTTGATCATGCCTATCAAGCATTGAAGCAGCTCGGCTTCGAATAAATCAAAAGCTTCATTTCGAATAAAACAAAGGCGTGACTTGGAATAAAGTAAAAACACAGGCTCAATAAACAAAAACGGTGACACTTGGTCACCGTTTTTCGTTTTAGCAAGCTGAACTATGAGATCGGTTTATTTACCTAACGCTTCTTTATAGTGCAGACGGCAAGCAGAAACATACTGATCATTACCGCCAATAGCCACTTGGTCACCTTCAGCAATCGCCACACCGTGTTCGTCGGTACGGATTACCATATTAGCTTTACGGCCACAGTGACAAATGGTTTTAAGCTCAACCAGTTTATCTGCCCAAGATAATAAGTAACGGCTACCTTCAAACAGTTCACCTAAAAAATCAGTACGTAAACCGTAGCAAAGTACAGGGATATGCAGTTTATCGACCACTTCTGTTAACTGGTACACCTGCTCTTTCGACAAGAACTGACACTCATCAATCAAAACACAATGACGCTTTTCTTCTTCATTGAGTTTTTGGATTGCGTCAAACATATTGGTGTCATTTTTAAAAAGTTGAGCTTCAGATTGCAAACCAATTCGAGAGCTAACTTTACCGATACCATAACGATCATCCAATGCTGCCGTAAAGATCACTGGCGTCATGCCACGCTCTTGGTAATTAAATGAAGACTGAAGAAGCGTTGTTGATTTACCCGCATTCATTGCCGAGTAATAAAAATACATCTGAGCCACAGAAATATTCCTGTTAATTAAAAGTTGAAGATAAAAAGGTGAAATTAAAGAATTTTTGCTAGAAAAAAGGGCTGAAAATCAGCCCTTTTTATAATATCTACTTACGACGCCAAGTCGTACCTTCTGGACCATCTTCCAGAACAATACCCAACTCGTTTAGCTTGTCACGTGCAAGGTCGGCATTCGCCCAATCTTTCGAAGCACGAGAGTCGTTACGTAGCTTAATCAACGCTTCGATTTCAGCCACTTCGTCATCGTTGCCTGCCGCATCACCTTGCAAGAAAGCCTCTGGATCTTGATGAAGAATACCGATGATGTCTGCTAGTTCACGCATCAATGCACCTAGTGCGCTTGCTTTTTCGACACTTTCAGTTTTGATGCGGTTGATTTCACGAGCCATTTCAAACAGTACTGAATAAGCTTCTGGAGTGTTGAAATCATCGTTCATCGCTGTAGAGAAACGAGTCACGTACTCTTCACCACCAGCCGGAGCTGCTGTAACGTCTAGGCCACGAAGTGATGTGTAGAGACGCTCAAGTGATGCACGAGCTTGGGTTAGGTTATCTTCGCTGTAGTTCAGTTGGCTGCGGTAGTGACCAGACATTAGGAAGTAACGCACTGTTTCTGCATCGTAATGCTGAAGTACGTCACGGATAGTGAAGAAGTTACCCAGTGACTTAGACATTTTTTCTCTGTCTACCATCACCATGCCACTGTGCATCCAAGTATTCACATACTGGGTGCCGTGTGCGCAGCAAGATTGTGCGATTTCGTTCTCGTGGTGCGGGAACTGTAGATCTGAACCGCCACCGTGGATATCGAAGTGATTGCCAAGAATAGAAGAGTTCATTGCTGAACACTCGATGTGCCAACCCGGACGACCTGGACCCCATGGTGATTCCCACGTAGGTTCACCTGGCTTAGACATCTTCCAAAGCACGAAATCTAATGGGCTACGTTTTGCAGAATCGACATCAACACGAGCACCCGCTTGAAGTTGATCAAGGTCTTGCTTTGAAAGCTTACCGTATTCGTCAAATTTCTTAACTTCGAACATCACGTCGCCGTTGCTTGCAACATAAGCAAAACCACGCTCAATTAACTTTTCAACAAGCTCAACGATTTCAGTGATGAATTCAGTCGCACGAGGCTCAACATCAGGGCGCTTCATGTTCAATGCATCGAAGTCCGCGTGCATTTCCCCGATCAGGCGCTCAGTCAGAGAATCACACGACTCACCGTTTTCATTAGCGCGCTTGATGATTTTATCATCGATATCAGTGATGTTACGAACGAAGTTCAAATCGTAACCAAGGTAACGAAGGTAACGAGTTACTACATCGAAAGAAACAAACGTGCGGCCATGACCAATGTGACAGAGATCGTATATGGTTACCCCACAGACATACATGCCGACTTTGCCAGCTGTAATTGGTTTGAATTCCTCTTTCTGTCTTGTGAGTGTGTTATAAATTTTCAGCATGATCTCTATCTATATTTGTGTATTAATCAAAATAAGAGGTCAAGTATATCAATTCATGCGTTATTAGGTAATCCCCCAAAGCAGTAATTACCTCAAACAACCAAGTTAAGTTAATGATTTGGTGATTTGAAAGTCTGCCAACATGCGCTAGAATTCGAACTTCATATTAAAAAGACAGTAAGGTAACAATCATGATCATCCTTCACACAAATTTTGGTGATATCAAAGTTCAACTTAACGAAGAAAAAGCACCAGAAACAAGCGCAAACTTTCTACAGTATTGCCGTGACGGTTTCTACGACAACACACTATTCCACCGTGTTATCGATGGTTTCATGATTCAAGGCGGCGGCATGACTTCTGGCCTTAAAGAAAAGGCAACTCGTGCAACGATCAAGAACGAAGCAAACAACGGTCTAGCGAACAAAGTTGGTACGCTAGCAATGGCTCGTACTATGGAACCGCATTCAGCGAGCTCTCAGTTCTTCATCAACGTTAACGACAACTCTTTCCTAAACTTCCGTAGCGAAAGCCTAGACGGTTGGGGCTACTGTGTATTCGCAGAAGTTGTTGAAGGCATGGACATCGTAAACAAGATTAAAGGTGTTAGCACTGGTTCTATGGGTATGCACCAAGATGTACCTCTAGAAGAAGTGATCATCACTGGTACTACAATCGAAGCTTAATTCATCGCTTTCGGTTAGTATTGATGAGCCGATAAAATCAGGATATAGGGAGCGAATCGCTCCCTTTTTTTAGACCTATGAAAACATATTTTATATCAGATCTGCACCTTTCTCCGTCACGAGAAGACATCACAGACTGCTTCTTAACCTTTATGAAGAAAGAAGCCGTAGAAGCGGATGCACTTTACGTATTAGGTGACCTTTTCGAATTCTGGATTGGTGACGATGATAAGAGTGAATTCGCGACTTCTATCCGCCAAGCGTTTATCGACTTAGTGAAAACAGGCGTGCCTTGTTACTTTACTCAAGGGAACCGCGACTTCTTAGTCGGCAAAAAATTTGCTAAGCAAACGGGCGTACAACTTCTCGACGAAGTTTCTACGATCGATATCTACGGGCAAAAAGCGGTAGTATTGCATGGAGACACTCTATGTACTGAAGATGTAAAGTACCTCGCCTTTCGCGAAAAAGTGCATCAGCCATGGTTACAATGGGTCTTCAACCGAATTCCATTTTTCATCAAGAAGAAAATTGTTTCAAAGGTTCAATCAGATATCAAAGATGACAAGCAGACCAAGTCTCTCGACATCATGGATGTGACACAGCAAGAAGTCGAAGATGTGATGGAACGAAACAATGTCGATCTGATGATCCACGGCCATACTCACCGCCCAGACATCCATACATTTAATGCTAACAATTGCACTAAAACCCGTATCGTACTTGGCGATTGGTATACGCAAGGCTCAGTGCTGGTGTTCACGCCGCAAAGTTTTGAACTACAGAATCGAGCGTTTAGCAATAGCTTTTAACATCACGCTTAAACTTTCACTTTGATTATTATTGTCGGTCAGACTTTCTTAGAAAGTGTATGGTAATTTCTAGTGAATTAGCTATTATCTCTCTACCAGAAATAAACCGAACACAGTACTAAGTTGAAATATTCATACGTAGCGCGTCAACCAATACTCGACACAGGCAAGAAAACCATAGGTTACGAGTTGCTATTCAGGGATGGTCCCAAGAACACTTTCCCTGAAGTAGAGCCGGAGCTCGCTACTAGCCGTTTGCTTTCCGATCACTTCTTATCGACCCACTATAATACGTTGGGTGATAAGCTTGGGTTCGTGAACTTCCCATATGCAAGCCTAATCAACTTAGTCCCTACTCTGTTCCCCAAAGAAAGCCTCGTTGTTGAGGTTCTTGAAGACTGCGAACCAACAGACGAATTACTTGAAGCAATCAAAACCATCTTTGACGCGGGTTATACCATTGCGCTAGACGACTTTGTGCCAAGTAAAGCTTGGAAGCGCTTCTTACCCTACGTTTCAATTATCAAGTTCGATATCCGTTTGACGCCAATTGCCAAAGCAGCGATGTTTATGAACTCTCTCAAAGGGCTAGATATCAAGTTCCTTGCTGAGAAAGTAGAAACGTACGAAGAATACCAAGAAGCGAAAAAAGCAGGCTTCACCTACTTTCAAGGTTATTTCTTTAGCAAGCCAGAGATGATCCAAACGCGTGCGCTCAACCCGGCATTCCTGACGACCGTTCAGCTGTTAAAAGAGATTGCGCACGACCCTATCGACTTTGGTGAAGTAGAGCGTTTGATTACGCTCGATGTGACCATGTCGTATAAGCTACTTACCTACGTAAACTCCGCTGGCGGTTCACCAACAACGATTCGTTCATTCCGCCAAGCGCTTATTTACCTTGGTGAACAGAAACTGCGTAAGTTCGTTTCACTGGTGGCTATCGCATCCGCGAAAGAAGATAAGCCGGACTCACTTTATGGCTTAGCGGTAATACGCGCACGTCAGTGTGAACTCTTGGTTGAGAAGATGAATGTTAAGGTTGAGCCTGGACAAGCCTTTTTGACCGGTATGTTCTCTCTGTTGGACTCACTCTTTGACCAACCATTGAAACAAGTACTCGATTCAGTGCCGATCGACATCGAGATCAAACAAGCCTTGATTCAACGTAAAGGCGTGTTAGGTGCTGTATTGGCGATGGTGGTTGCGTATGAGCAAGCTCGTTGGGAAGAAGCGACTCGTATTCGCCAGCTTCTCAAACTGAGTGAAGCTCAACTTGGTCAAGCTTATGACGAAGCGACGACTTGGGCTCAAGAGCTATTGTCTCCAGCCTTGAAATAGTAAACTTCGCGCTAACACTTTGATAATTTCAATAACTTCAACAGAAACTAAACTTTGGTGAGCGATCGTTTCTTGGTAAACTCCCACGCATTCACTTATGGCCTCTTAATAGAGGCCATTTTTACAGGATCTGACTATGTCTTTATGCCCATGCGGTAGCAAAAATACTTACCAACAGTGCTGTGAATCAGCGCACCTTCACCACAGTGCTGTTGAAACGCCTGAACAGTTGATGCGCTCTCGTTATTCAGCGCACGTGTTGGGTTTAGTTGACTATGTTGTTGCGACTTACCACCCTAGCTGCAACGCAGAAGCGCAAAGAGAAGGTATTGCCGAATCTATCAACAGTGATTGGGCAGGACTAGAAGTCATCGATACTGCGGTAGGCTCGCACCAAGACGAAGGCTTTGTTGAGTTTAAAGCTTACTTCAATGAAGAAGGCGCACAATACTGCATGCAAGAACGCTCTCGCTTTATACGTGAAGACGGTCTTTGGTACTACATTGATGGTACCTTCCCAGAGCAGGAACAAACTACACAACCAGAAATTGACCCACGCTTAAATCAAACCGTTGAGAGCTTTAAAATCGGCCGTAATGATCCGTGTATTTGTGGCAGTGGTAAGAAATACAAGAAGTGCTGCGGATAACTCGTTCGACTAAGAAGTCAGATTAAGAGAAGAGATTCCTGATGTCGCTTAGGCTCCTCGGAATGACGCAAAGTCAGAGGTTAGAAAAGTGACGTAGGGCTTAGAAATCTTGAAATCTTGAA